>CAKPDY010000001.1 GCA_934149165.1 uncultured Clostridia bacterium
TTCTTTCTTCTTCTTTTCTTTTTGCCTCTGCTTCTGCTTTTGCTTTTTCCTTTGCTATTCTTTCTTCTTCTTTTCTTTTTGCTTCTGCTTCTGCTTTTGCTTTTTCCCTTGCTATTCTTTCTTCTTCTTTTCTTCTTGCCTCTGCTTCAGCTTTTGCTTTTTCCCTTGCTATTCTTTCTTCTTCTTTTCTTCTTGCCTCTGCTTCAGCTTTTGCTTTTTCCCTTGCTATTCTTTCTTCTTCTTTTCTTCTTGCCTCTGCTTCTGCTTTTGCTTTTTCCCTTGCTATTCTTTCTTCTTCTTTTCTTCTTGCCTCTGCTTCAGCTTTTTCTCTTGCTATTCTTTCCTCTTCTTTTCTTCTTGCTTCTGCTCTTGCTTTCGCCTTTGCTATTCTTTCTTCTTCTTTTCTTTTTGCTTCTGCTCTTGCCTTTTCTCTTGCTATTTTTTCTTGTTTTCTTCTCTTAGCCTCTGCTCTTGCAATTTCTAATTCTTCTTGTTCTTTTCTTCTTTGTTCTTCTTCTTGTTTTAATTTCTTTCGTCTTAATTCTTCTTGTTTGTCTAATTTATTAACTTTTTTTTCACTAACAGCTGTAGGTATTATTACAGGTTTTGTAAGTCTATTTGATGTTTCTATTTGTTTTTCAACATATTCTATTTTTCTTAACTTACTATCCCCAATATTTATTTTTCCTTTTATACCCATAATTTTTCTGTATACATTTGAGTTTTCTTCAAGTATTACTTTAACACTGTTTGGTAATACTTCAATTATTAGTTTAACTTGTTCTGTAGAATATTGTGAAACTATACTTTCAAAACTTTGTACACATTTTTGAACATTATTTCCTATTTTTTTATAATGATTTAATATATTTTGTAATTCTTTTTCACTAACTCCATTATTATCATTTTCAGATACATATGATACATTTTCAGCCTCAACTTTGTAATAAACTTTTGCTTCTTTTTTGCTTCTTGGTTTATATATTAAATTACAAACTTTCTGTATACTTCTATCTTGTCCTACCAAAACATTATATAATCCTAATCCAAATAATTTTGTTAATAGTGGGTCATTTTTTGTACGTCTATCTGTACATATTAAGATTATAGGAATATCATTTCCTTCTGCATTTGTAGCTTCATCACTTATAACATCCATTTTTTCAAAGATAAAATTATCAATAGCCTGATAGTTGTCACTTGAAAACATTTCTAAATCTTCACCTATAACAATTCTATCATATGTTTTATCTTTTTGTAATTCTTTTATAATTGCATTAAAATAGTAAACTGTTTTACTAGAAATAATTTCTTTATATTCTTCTTGATATTTTCTAGTAATAGATTCTGCAACTTTTTCATTATTTACTGCAAATAAAACTTTCATTTGTAATCCCTCCACTAATTTTTTTTAATTTCCAGTACCAGTAGTTGTTACAACTATTGCAAATATTAAAGGTAACAATTGACAAATAATAAAAATAGTTAGTATTGCTATCATATTGTTAAACCCCTTATCTCTAACATCCAATTTTTTTAGACCAATAACATACTGATATATAGCACTAAAAGCTATTCCTATTACAGCTAATGGCCAGCTAAATATTCTTACTTTGTTTAATATATATGCTGTTACACCATAAGTATCTGAACCATATTCTTTTTTATAATCTTCTATGGTAGTTAATTCATGTTTTTGAATTTCTAATAACTTTGATGTACTTTCACCTTTTAATGTTTCTTGTGTGCTTTGATTTGTTACTTGATTTTCTGTTTTAACTGACTCAGCTTTTACAACTGTACTTAAACACGTAAATATAAGAATTATCATTAGTATAGCTTTTGTTATCTTTTTCATATATATTTTGCTCCTTTCTATATACTTATATACCTATTTCAATTTTATTACTTATATAATAATACACTAGAAATGTCAAAATAGCAAGAAAATATAAGAAAATTTTTCCAGTTTATTGTTACTATTTTTTTATATTGAAAAACTTTCATTTGTTACCGTGAAAAAAGGCGTCTTAAAATAAGACGCCCTCTGATTTTGAAGTAAACAAATTCATTAATTTTTTAATCTGCCAAAATTATTAATATTCCATATTCTGAAATTTTATCCTTTGTAGAATTAATTTCAAATATCACTTTTCCTTTTTTATATGCATATGTCAAATTTAAACAAACATCTTGTTGTGTACGATTAACAACAACTAATATTTTATTATCCTGACTTTTTCTTTCAAACATAAGAATTTTTTCATTTGCCTCTATTATTTCCAATTCTGCTGTTCTTAAAAATTCATATTTATTTCTTGTGTTAGCTAATTTAACAAAAAAGCTGTGTAATTCCTTATCAATTGAATCCCAAGGAAAACACTTTCTGTTAAATGGGTCTTTATAACCATATACCCCTGCTTCATCTCCATAAAATATGCACGGATTTCCTGGTAAGAAAAATTGAATTACTGTAGAAATTTTTAATAATTTTTTGCCCAAACTGTATTTATTATCATCAATATTGTCATTTGCAAATTGCCAATCCCTACTGTATGGAACATCCCAAATAAGATTATACTTATTATTCTGAATTCCTTCTGCAACAAGTGTTGTAATTGCTCTTGTTATATCATGTGTAGAAAGACTATTCATTAATGAATATATAGTTTCTTTAGGATATTGTGTTAAAATTTCATTTATTGTTTTTGTGAAATATTCATAATTTCCATAGCGAACATATTTTAGAATAGCATTTGTAAAAGGATAATTCATTACTGAATCTAATCCTTTGCCCAGTAAATAAGTCCTTTGTCTGCCATAACCTTCTTTAGTTACAGCATTTTCCCAAACTTCGCCTAAAATAAAACCATCAGATTTATTTCTTTTAACAGCAATTCTTATATTTTCTATAAATTTGTCTGTTAATTCATCTGCTACATCTAATCTTAATCCATCAATTCCAAGTTTAAACCATTTGTCTATAACACCATCTATTCCATAAATATACTGTTGCCAATCTGGGTTTTCACCATTACATACTGGCAAATTTTTAAATCCCCACCAATATTCAAATTCTCCATTTGGTTTTCTTTTATACCAATTATAATACGGAGATTGTTTGCTTTGGAAGGCACCTATTGTGTTATATGTTCCATATTCATTAAAATACTTGCTATCATTTCCTGTATGGTTAAAAACAGCATCTATTATGATTTTCAAACCATTTTTATGTGCTTCACTACACAGTTCAAACAAATCAGAATTTTTTCCAAGATATGGATCTACATTTTCATAATCTGCAGTATCATATCTATGGTTAGACTGACTTTGGCAAATTGGACTCAAATATAAAATTTCAACACCTAATTCTTTCATATATGGAATTTTTTCCTTAATACCATTCAAATTTCCCATAAAGTAATCATTGTTTAAAATTTCATTATTTTCATTTGGAGCCCAACTTGGCATACTTCCCCATTTATTGCATATTCTGCCTGGTATTTCTTCAGGAATATATGTGTCACTCTTGAAAAATCTATCAACCATTATGTGATACATAATTCTTCCTTTTGCCCAATCTGGTACTTTAAAATTACTTTCATATGCAGTAATTTGCCAATATGGCTTGTTTTCTTCTGTAAATACAGCTGTTTTTGTTTCAGGGTTATATTTAATCCATTTGATTATTCCGTTAATTATGAGCTTAAAACAAAAATAATGGATGCCTGTATTTTTCAAACAAATATCTGTTTTAAAACAGCTTATATTTTCCTTTGTTGACTGATATTCCATTTTAAATTCTGCTTCATTAGTTCCGCCCTGCTGATTCATTACAACTTTAGCTTCATTTACAAATCCGTAATCATTTGAAATTCTTAAACTAATTCCAAACTTTTCCCCAACTTTTACTGTTGTTCTGGTTGTAATCACATAGATTTTGTTTTCTTCAAAACAATACATAATAAACCTCCTTAATTATAAAAAAGATTTTCTTATGACGTACTTTGTCGAACTTTGTCGACTTATTTATTAATTTACTATTTAGTAAATTTTTTGTCAAGTATAAATTATATTTTATTTTTTTTACCAATAAAATAATTCTTCTTTCCTTTCTTAATAACAATATATGTTCCATCTATAAACATATATTCATCAACAACTAATTCTAAATTTTGAATTTTCTCTCCATTAACAGAAATAGCCCCATTGGCTATAAATTCCCTAGCTTCTCTTTTACTTTTTACAACCCCCATATCAGTAATAAAATCTACAATATTTTTATTAGGTTCAACTTCAATAATATCTTGATTTCCAAATAATTCTATTATATCTTCCTTTGACATTTCTTTAAATCTATTATTAAATAAATTTTCTGATAATTTAACTGCTTTTTCATAATCTTCTTTTCCATGAAGAAATGTTATAATTTCTCTTGCTAACGCTTTATGTGCTTCTCTTAATTCTGGATGTTCATTATTTTTTCTTTCATATTCTTCTATTTCTTCTTTAGATAAAAATGTGTAAATTTTCAAATAATCTATAACCATTGAATCTTCAACATTTATAAAGAATTGATATAATTTGTAACTTGATGTTTTTGTTTTATCTAGCCATAGTGCATTACCTTCACTTTTTCCAAATTTCTTGCCTTGAGAATCTGTTACTAATGGCATTGTAAATGCATATACTTCATCACCTGTAGATTTTCTTATTAAATCTATACCTGCTGTTATATTTCCCCATTGGTCTGAACCTGCACATTGTAAAGTTACACCTTTATTTTCATGTAAATATTTAAAATCCAATGCCTGCAAAATCATATATGAAAATTCTGTATATGTAATTCCAGAATCTAATCTTCTTCTTATAATGTCTTTATCTAACATATAATTTATATTAAAGAACTTCCCATAATCTCTTAGAAAATCTAATACATTTATTTCTTTAATCCAATCATAATTATTTACAACCTCGAATCCAAATATATTTTCTACTTGTTTTTTTAAACTTTCAAAATAGCCATTTACTGTTTGTTTATCAACCATAGCTCTTTCAGTAGTTGGTCTTGGATCCCCTATCATTCCTGTTGCTCCACCTACTAATAAAATAGGATGATGTCCTGCATTTTTTAGTCTTTTAGAAATTAGAAAACTAGATAGATGACCAACATGTAAACTATCTGCTGTTGGGTCTGTTCCAATATAAAATGTCATACCTCCATTATTAAGTTTTTCTTCTAATTCAGGACTTGATATATCTTTAATTAATCCTCTCCATTTTAATTCTTCAAATAATGTCATAAAAAATTCCTCCTTATTTAATCAAGTAACAATTATACTATTTATTTTATATTTTTACAATATTTTATATTAACTCTATTTTTTAATCATTATAACGTGTTATATAAAAACCTTTTAAATCTTTTTTTAATATTTTTCTTCCCCAATTAATTTCACAAGTTTTATAATCTGCATTACACTCTGCCACAACTACATATTCATCTGTTTTATCTATAATTAGAACTGTATTTTTTCCTTTATTTATACATGCTTGATCACCTATTCGTATACTATCATAATCATAAAACTTTTTTGCTTTAGCATCTTCTCCAAAAATCATATCACTTAGCATACTAGAAAATCCCCAACATCTATTACTATTTTTATAATATTTATATTTTGATACTAATTTACCTTTATATGTATTACAATATTTTGCTTTATATTTATTATGATTGCAAGGAGTGTTACTTACAGTTAAATACTGACTTTGCCCATTTTCTTTTTGTTCCATATGATTCCAATATGTTCCATCTGGAAATTGCATTTGTAATTTTATAATTTTAGCATTAAATTCCTTTATCCATTCATCTGTATAATTATCACCTTGCTTAGCTGACACAGTTATGTAATTTTGTGCATTTAAATGTTTTCCTATTTCTTTTTTTATTGTTTTATATGCACTATTATTTATTTCTACTATTAAAGTACTTTCTTCATTAATACTATTAAAACTTTCATTATTATGTTGAATATTACTATTACTTAATTTTGTATTTGTTTCTACAGATTTAAATTGAAATTTATTTTTATTTTTTAGAATTACTACAAAAATAATAATAAACATAATTATAATCAAGATTATTAATATTCTAAATATTTTTTTCATTTGAACTCACCATTATTTTTAGTATTTTATTTATATTATCTATTATGTTAAATTTTCCTAACTTTTGTATTTTATATTTACAATATAATTATTATTTAATATCAACTCCACCAAATATGCAAAGACCATTTATATAAATAGTAGGAGAATCGCTTGTTACATTTTGTTGTGCACTATTTGAAATTCCACCAAAAATAGGTGTAGATTTAACTTTTACTTTTACATATGAAGGTACTTTTATATCTATTCCCCCAAATATTGAATTTGTATTTATTACACAATCTGAATTTATAACAGAATTTCTTAAATCACATTCCACTCCACCAAAAATAGCTGTTAAATTTGTTCCTTTAAATTCTTGATTATCAAACTTAATATCTTGTCCAGCAAATATTGCACTATAACCTTCTTCTGTTTTTTGATTTTTATTTAATCTTTTTATTTCTTTTCTTAGTTCTCCACCTATTAAATCTTTAAAAATAAATGTTATTCCTAATACTACTAATATTGCTGGAAATAAAAGCTTCATAAACACTTCCCAATCAAATATTTCCCTACAACCTAAAAATAATAATACACCTATTATTAATCCTATTACATCACCTGATTTATCATCTCCTTTGAATAGGTCTATAAAACATGGAACAATTATAAATAATGTCCACCAGCCTTTAAAAAATATATTAATATTGGTTATCTCTAAAGCATTTAGTGATAATATAACTCCTATTGCTATAAATACTATTCCCCATAAAATATTTGATATTTTTTTCATTTTAAATTATCTCTCCTTTATTTTTTATTTAATTTGTATTATAACGCATATTTTTTATAGTTCTATATTTTAATTATATAATAGCAGAAGACACATGAAAAACACAACCTTTTTCATTTAATTGTTTTTGTGTGTTTTTTAGAATTTCATGGTCATCATCTAATAAAATTAAATAATCATATTCTCCAAATTTTTCAAGCATTTTTTCTAATTTTATATAATCCCTATTTTCTTTATTATATTCTCCACATTCTTTATTAATTATAATAAAATTTTCTTCATTTATAAAGTCAGCATATTTATGTAACCATTGCTTTTTTTCTTCTGCAATTATACTACTTTTAGATAATGATAAAATATATAAATCTATATTTTCAATTTTATTTATTTTTCGCAAATTTTCTATAACTACTTCAACAGGTTCAGCATTTAAAAACTCTCCTTTAGTTTTTGTAGATATTTTTCCAGCTAAAAATACTTTATATTCAACTATAGTTCCATCCATATCTATAAACATTGCAACTTTCCTATTTTCTTTGCAAATTTTTTCTATTTTTTTATAAAATTTTTCCATTATATTCCTCCATTATAATAAACTAGTGCAGAGGTGATATACACCTCTGCATTTTTAGAATTATGGTAGTACTTTTGAAATTTCATCAAAAATTTTCTTATTCATTGTTTCAATACTCATTTTTGATGTTTCTATAATCGTTTTTGAAATATTAATTTCATTATAATACTTTATAAACTCTTCATTGTATCTTTTCAGGTACTCTTTATTTACTAATCTGCCTTCTCCGCCTCTTCTTGCAATAGATATTTTCACAGAAACAGTTAATGCAACTACAAAATTTGGAAATAATTCATTCATAAATTGGCTTCTGAATTTCGTATATTGTTCTTCACTATATACATTTTCCCACAAAAATTTCTTTCCATAAAAGTCACTATCTACTAATCCTCTGTCAATCAATACAATATCTGCTTTGCTAAACTGTGCCTTCAATATACCTGCCTGTGTCTGATAATGCATCCATAAATTTGCTTGCCAAGTTCCCTTTGGAATTTCAGATGGTAAACTTTCAGCTGATTCTCTTAATATCTTTACATTATATCCCTTACTTGAAAGCATATTGGTAATATTATGTATAGATGTTGTTTTTCCTGCTTCTGGAGTTCCTGTAAATTCTACCATAAATGGTTTCGGCATAATTATGCCCCCCTATTTGTTTAAATTTTCTTCAGTATATCAAACATTTTTTCTTTATTCAATATTTTTTTACATTTTTATCACTATTTTTCATAATGAACCCCCATGTGAATACTTTTGTTTAATTGTGTTCGCGTGGGGGTTATCTTTACATATTTTACCTCTCTTTTTTATCAGCCTTTAATTCTAATCATTGTTCCATCTACATTTTTATATTCCCTGTTTTTATTTATTTCCATTTTATTAAATATCTCATCTTCTAAGTCTTTTCCTAACATCTCAGATAATCCTAATAAATATATTGCTATATCTGCCAGTTCATCTCCTAAATCATCTTTATGTTTTCTATATGCATCATATGCTTCAGCCACTTCACCATATAGTAAGCAGAATTCTTTATTTACATCTGTTGTGTTAAACCCCTTGTTCAGTTTGTTTTGAAAAATCTCTTTTTGAATTTTTTTTAAATCCATATTATTCCTCCTTAAATTCATTATATATTTTTATTATTCTGCATATTTGTCGTTCCATATGTTTTTCTATATCATTATATGCAACTTGTTGATTACTTAAATTATATACTAATATTTTTTCACTGTCGAGATTAATAACAGAAAAATTTCTCATTTTGCCTTATTATTACTGGATTCTTATTATTTGTTACTATAACAATAGGAATCTCCTTAATGTATTCTTGTAAAACTCTATACTCATCTAAATTACAAAATAGTATGTTTATTATATCTTTATACTTTTTGATTTTTTCAACATATTCATTAACAATAAAGTCACATTTTTACTAACTCCTAGCTTCCATCAAATTACTTGAAGAATAACTTTTTAATCCTTTATTAAATATCAAAAATGCCAAAATAACACTAAAAATGGTGATTATAATTAAAATCAAAAAACTCCAAATATTAAAATTAAAAATTGTATGTGCTGGCATATAACTTATTATTCCAACTGGTATTATTGTATAAAAAATTAATTTAACAGATTTTTTAAATATTGTATCTGGATAAGTTCCAAAACTAATTATTGCACCAGTTAAGGCATCTACTATAACATCACCTTTTACAAATTTAAAAGATAAACAACTTAAAATTATTGTAAAACTTGTTAATATTAAACATCCTGTAATTGAAAATATTACAAACAGTAAAAACTGTATTACTGAAATTTTACAAAATAATATAATTATCAATCCATATAAAATATCTCCAATTGCTGAAATACTTGAATTAGATGTAATTACACTTATAAGAACGTTTTTAGGCTGTACCAAAAATGAATCAAGTTTTCCAGTTACTATTAAATCTGATAATGTAAATGCTTTTTCAAAAAATAAATGTGATATTCCATAAATTGTTGCACATAGTGCCCATAAAATTAATACATTACTTATTGTATATCCTCCAAAATCTTCTTTTATATTAAACAGTATTAGCCATTGAATAATAAAACTTGCATCATTTAAAATCATGAAAATTATATTTGTTATAAAAGTTACTTTATTTGTCATTTGTTTCATTATATTATATTTTATTGATAGTTTTACTAATTTTAGCTGATTAACTATTTTATTCTTCATTCTCATCCCCCATTTACATTTAATTTTTTCACTCCTCTATTATATAAAAACATTAATATTGCACTACATATTAGTAAATAAATTACCTGTGCTACTATAATTTTAGAAAACATCTCAACACTAAAATCAATTATCAATTTAGCTGGTCCATATGTAATAACATATACTGGTGTAAATTTTATTACTGGCTGTAGCCATACAGGAAACATCTCTATTGGGAAAATAGTTCCTAATATTAAAATCAATTTGTCATAAATCCACTGAAATGGTCTTGAATCTTCAATCCAAAATGATATTATACTTATTATCATTCTTAATAATGAATTTATTGTTACTCCTAATACTACTGAAATAAGTATTAGCGGAATATTTTTTAATTGAAAACCTGGTATTTTTCCAATAAATGTTACACCTATTATAATTCCAAATATTATAAACAAAATAAATTTTATTGTTATCTCTCCAAAATTTCTTGATATAATATATGATATATAATTATATGGTTTATTTATGTTGTATGCTATATTTCCTGTTTTTATATCTTGACTAATTTGATTTAATAATGTTCTGTTTTTTGTTCCGCCCCATAAAATTTCAGTGATAAGAACATACCAAATCATTTGATTTACTGAATATCCATTAATTAACTGATTAGGATCTTGATATATGTATTGCCATAGATTTATGAAAACATATATTATTACTGAAAAAGAAATAAAACTTATAAGTACACTTGAGATATATTGAACTGACTCGATTAGAGTAGTTGTATATATATGTAAATATTTTTTCATTATATCAACTCCTATCTTTTATAAATATTGGTAATAATATCTTCTAATGGTATATTAGAAATATTTATATCTATAATTTTATCTGTATCTAATAATTTAATAACATCTGATATATTTTTCTTAGTGCAATCTACTTCTAGTTTTATATTATAATCTTTTGCTTTTAAAACAGTTATTCCATCTTCACTTTTTAAATTTATTTTTTCCTTCATTTTTACCTCAATTATTTTTTTATTTAAATAATTGTATTTTAAATTATTCATAGAATCATCTAAAATTATTTTTCCGTGATTTACTATAATAACCCTTTTGCATAATTTTTCTATATCTCCAACATCATGACTTGTTAAAAATATTGTTGTTTTATATTCTTTGTTCATTCTTTTAATTAATTCTCTTATATTTTCTTTAACAACTGGGTCAAGCCCTATTGTTGGTTCATCTAAAAATAAAATTTCTGGTTTATGTATTAGTGAAGCTGCTATTTCACACCTAATTCTTTGACCTAATGATAAATTTCTAACTGGTCTATTTATAAAATCTTGTAATTCAAACATTACATTTAATTCTTCTATTCTTTTTTCGATTACACTATCTTTTAAATCATAAATTGCACCAAAAAATTTGAAATTATCATATGGTGTTAGGTGTGTCCATAATTGTTCTTTTTGTCCAAAAACTGTTCCTATTTTATATGCCAATTGTTTTCTATTTTTACTTGGATTTATTCCTAATACATTAATATTTCCATTAGTAGGATATAAAATTCCTGTAAGCATTTTTATTGTAGTTGATTTTCCAGCTCCATTCGGTCCTATAAAAGCAAGTATTTCTCCTTTTTCTACATTAAAACTAATGTCGTTTACCGCTTCTACTGTTTTATATTTTGGATTAAACATTGATTTTATGCTTCCTTTTAGACCTTTTTCCTTTTCTTTGATTTTAAACTGTTTTGTTAAATTATTTACTTCTATTGCATTCATAAAATCCCCCCTTTATGTGTTAAACAAATGCAAAAAATCCTTGCAAAGAAATCATTTAAGACTCCTCCGCAAGGATTGTTTATCCTGTTTCTGTGTAAGTGCTATTGCACTTTTATACCGCTCGATTTTACTCTAGGTATACTCTTAATATGTTTTTATATTAGCATATTTTGGAATTATTGTCAACCAGTTTGCCAGCATTTAATTAATATAGTATATTACATCTTTTTATAGTAGAGTATACTGAAAGCTGGCATTATCAGCCAGACAATTTCAAAACCATTAAAATTGCATAAACCACCTTAAACCAGAATATTATTAACTATAACAACAACCAAAAAAAGGAGAACATATGAAACTGAAAAAAATACTTATATTCACATTTAAAAAAAACCTATTAACCACTATATTTACACTTTTCCTAATATTTTTAGTAATATTTTCAAAATCAAACATGTTTGCAGCCAAAAATGGTTTAACACTATGGGCAGGACATGTAATTCCATCACTATTTCCATTTTTTATAGCAACAGAATTATTAAACTACACCCCATTACCATATTACCTTGGAAAACTAACAAACAAACTAATGAGACCATTATTTAATGTACCACGGTGAAGGAAGTTATGCATTTATAATGGGAATAATAAGTGGTTACCCAGTAGGTGCAAAAATTATTAATAAATTTATTGAAGAAGGCACATGCACAAAAAAGGAAGCCGAAAGAATGCTTGCTTTTACAAATAACTCTGGACCATTATTTATTATTGGAACAGTAGGAATAAGTCTTTTTGGTGACACAAAAATAGGAATAATACTTTTTACAACCCATATTCTAGCATGTTTAACTGTTGGTTTAATATTTGGCTTCTTCAGTAAAAAAAGCAACACCAGAAGCATAACCTCTGTAACACCAATAAGAAATTACAATGTTTCAGATTTAGGAACAGTTTTAAGTAATAGCATAACCAATGCAATTTCAACAATTCTATTAATTGGAGGATTTATTGTACTATTTTCTATAATAATATCTATCTTAAATAGCCTAAATTTAATATCTTTTGCTAGCAACTTCTTAAATTACATACATATTTCTCCTGAATATGGAAAATGTATTTTAACAGGATTACTAGAACTTACAAATGGTGTAAATCTTGTTTCTTCAATACATACAAAACAAATGTCTATTCAATTAATAATAACTGCATTTCTACTTGGATTTGCTGGATTTTCAATATTCTTACAAATATTTAGTATTGCTGCAAAAAACAATTTATCTATGAAACCTTATTTTTTTGGAAAAATATTACAAGGCATTTTAGCTGCCTTATATACATTTATAATATTATATATTTTTAATTTTTTTTATTTTGATTTAATCATTTTATAATAATAGTAATATTTAAATAAATTTTAAATATAATTTAATATCAAATAACTTTTGAAAGGAGAAGTCACTTAATATGGATAGAAATATGGATTTTAATAACTTTACAAATTCAAATAACTTTAACCCTTATGAAACAAACTTCGATTCGCAAATGTATGAAACACCAATGATAAACCCAATTATGCAATATGAGCAAGCATATATGTACTATAAATATTTAACCCAACAAATGGATTACAGAATTAAATGTAAAGAATATGAAAAATTAACTAAATAAACATAGGAACAGACATGATTTTTATCTTGTCTGTCCCTATGTTTATTTAGTATTTTTTACTTTTTTACAACAACTTTATTATTATTTTTCTCATTTATTTCCTCAACATGAGTTTGATTATATTTTTCCTTTTCTTTATCAATTATACCACCTTTTTGGGTTAAAACAGGTACTATAATTGCTAAAAATACTAAAGCTATCAATATAGTTATTGTTGCCTTTATAAGAGTACTTTTTTTCATATTTTACCTCATTCCTTTCTTTTATATTAAAGCAAAAAAACAAAAATTATACCTTTATTACATTCATAAAATATAAAACATAAATTAAAATTCCAGCTATTACTCTATAAATAGCAAAAATTTTAAAACTTCCTTTTTTTAGATATTGTAATAAAAATTTAATAACTACAATTCCCACTAAAAAGCTTGTTAAAACACCAAGGAAAAACTGTAAATTAAAAGTAAATTTACTAAATTTAAATACTGTAGCTGCAAATACTATTGGAGTTGATAATAAAAAAGTATATTTTGCAACAGATTCCCTATCAACCTTTAAAAACCTTCCCATTGTCATTGTAACACCAGATCTAGATACACCTGGTATAAATGCTAGTGCCTGTGAAATTCCAATTAAAAATGTTTCTTTGAATCCCATTTGTTTATATGTAATTTCTGATTTACATTTTTTATCTGCAATATATAAAAGTATACCCATAATTATTAATGCAGTAGCAATAATTAATGGTGCTTTTAATGCATCTTCTAAAAAATGATCTAATAAAAATCCTATAATTCCACCTGGTATTGTTGCAATAACTATATACCAAAACATTCTTCCTTCTAATGTTTTCTCTTTTTTTACTGCTAATTTATATCCGACCCTTTATTAATTCTACCCAATCTTTAAAGAAAAACAAACAAATTGCTAATAATGTACCAAAATGTAATGCTACATCAAATGAATCTGATATGGATTCCCAGTGAAAAATTTGTGGTATTAATGTTAAATGTGCTGAACTAGAAATTGGTAGTAATTCTGTTAGCCCTTGCACTATTCCTAAAATAATTGATTGAATATATATATTCATTTTTTAATCATTCCTTTCATAATTCAGGTGACGTTTTTTGTCACCTGAATTTATAATATATTGTTTTTATTAAATTTTTATAATATTTTTTAAAATTTTATAAATATATGTTGCAGCTGTTTTAGGAGCAACTTTTCCAGGAAGTGCTAAAGCCCAAACAGTTTGTAATTGTAATCTTTCTGCTTCGTTAAAATCTATGCCACCTGGATTTGATGCTAAATCAATTAATAAACAATCTTTTTTTATTAATTTTAAATTATTTTTATCTAATATAACATATGGAATTGTATTAAATATAAAATCAAAATCTCCTAAATATTTATTTAATTCCTCTAAATGTATTGCATTATATTTATATGACTCTATCCAAGCAATATCAGTGCTTTTCCTTGCTTCGCAATATACATTTGCACCAATACCATATAACATTTTAGATAAAACTTTACCAATTCTTCCGAATCCTAATACTAAACATTTACTACCATGAATGGTTTTTAAACTTTTCTCCATTGCTATTTGAATTGCACCTTCTGCTGTTGGAATTGAATTTAATATTGCAAGTTCTTCTAATTTTAATATATCAATAATATTATTTTCATTATTTTTAATACAATTTTTTATTTCATTTGTTATATTTCCAGTTATTATTGTTTTATTTTTTGATAATTCAAAAAAATCCTCTATTAAAATTTCTTCATTTGTAAATGCTGAATTAATAAATTTTCCATTTTTAGATAATGGTATAGATGTGATTATTGTATCCACATTTTTTAATAAATCTTCTAATGTATTTTCATTATCAAAATTTTTCAATTCACTACATAGTTCTAACCCATATAATTTAACTTTATTGTTATTTTCTTGCAATATTTTTACTAATTCAACAATTCTTGAATCTCCACCTACAATTCCTATATTCATAATACCTCCTTAATAAATTTAATAATATATTATAAATATATTTAACTTATAGGTTATTATTCTCTTTCTTTTTCCTGATTGTTTTCTAGTTCTTGTACATTATCAATATTTTTCTCTTCAAACAATGCACTTTTTCCACCATTCAAAGATTCTACTAAACTGTACATTTCTTCTAAATATTTATTTGTTTTTCTTTCTTTTTTTGAAAGCTTAATTTTTATTTTTCTAGTTTCATTAGGTATTTTAATTTTATCTTGTATTGGTATAAATAATGGATGGTTAGATATTTTTTCTTCAATTTTTTTATTTAATTCTAAAGCCAAATTTATATAATTTAACCCATTTTCATTTTCACCTTTTATAAGGGCAATTTGTGCTAAATAAAAATATGCCATTGCTTCTAATTCTTCATCTTGCAAACTACTTGTAAAATATTTTTCTGCTTCTTCTAACTCCCCTTGAATCATTGAAATTAGTGCCAAATTATATTGACCATTATATAAATATGTATTTAATTGTGCTGCTTTTTCATAGTATTTTTTAGCTTTTTGAAAATCATTTAATCTTGTAAAAACAATTCCCATATTATAATATAAATCATATTCTGTAGGATGATATTTTAAAGCATCTGCATATACAGAAATAGCTTCTTTAAACCTTTCTTCATCATATAATATATTTCCTAATAATTGTGTAGCTTCCAAATAATCTGGCTTTTCTTTTAATAAATCATGTAACATAATTATTGCTTCTTCTTTTTTATCTGTTTTTTCTAATAAAAATGCAACTTTATAATGAGTTTCAAAATCTTTATTATTTAGTTCAACAGTACGTATGTATTCGTCAAGTGCTATATTAAATTTGCCTTGTTTTTCATATAATTCACCTAATGTTTTATGTATTACATAACTTTTTGGATATTTTTGTGTTAATTTTAACGCATATTTTCTTGCATCTTCACTTTTATTGAATAATAATAAAGTTCGTAATTTAATAATTTTAAATTTTTCTAAAAAATGTATATTATTTTTCTTTTTTATTAATATAAACAATACTATTATTAATATAATACAAGTTACAAGACTATATATTATTTTTTCAATCATTTATTACCTCTTTTTACAAATTCTATATTTAACTTTCAAATTTACTTTTATAATTTTTTATACATGAATCTATAATCTTTTCTGCTTCTTCTCTACCAAGCATTTTTTCTATTGCTGTATGTTTTCCTTCCAATGTTTTATATACTTCAAAAAAGTGCATTATTTCATCAATAATATGACTTGGTAATTCATTTATATCTTTATAAGAATTTAAATATGGATCATTATTACATATTGCTATTATTTTTTCATCTTCTGCATTATCATCTATCATTTTTAAAACTCCAATTGGATAACATTCTACCAAAGTTAAAGGAATAATTTCTTCTTGGCAAATTACCAATACATCCAGTGGATCCCCATCTCCAGCATATGTTCTTGGTATAAATCCATAATTTGCTGGATAATGTGTTGCTGTATATAAAACTCTATCTAATCTCAAAAAGCCTGTTTCTTTATCCAATTCATACTTATTTCTTCCATTTTTTTGTATTTCTATTACAGATACAAATTTATCCTTTTTTATTCTTTCTCCATTTATATCGTGCCATATGTTCATTTTTCATCATTTCCCTTCTTTAGTTTTTTTTATTTTATGATATTTTACATTAATTGTCAATGGTTATGTTAATGTAACATCATACCCAAAAAATTACATAATTTGACAAATATCGCATTTTATCATAATATATTAAAATACACTACTAAAAATAATGGAGGGATTTTTATGTTAAAAGAATTTAAAAAATTTATATCAAAAGGAAATATTTTAGATATGGCTATTGGTGTTATAATAGGTGGTGCTTTTCAAAAAATAGTTACATCTTTAGTAAACGATATAATAATGCCAGCACTTTCTTTTTTAACAGGAAAAGTAAATATTGCAGATTTAGGTTTCTCATATCAAGAAATAACCATAAAATATGGTTCATTTTTATCTTCAGTTATTGATTTTTTAATTATAGCATTTTCAATATTCATTGCAATAACTGTTGCAACAAAACTTAATAATACTATTAATAATAGTGTTACAAAAGTAACTCACGGAAAATTCGGAAAAAGAAAAAAAGCACCAGAACCAACCACAAAAATTTGTCCTTTCTGTTTTTCAGAAATAAACATAAATGCTACAAGATGTGCACATTGCACTTCTGAATTAGAAAACACTAAAAACAATTGAGAGTCTTAACTATTTTGACTCTCAATTATTTTATACATTCTCATTTTCATATAATATTTTTCATTTTCCTTAATTACTAAATACCACAAATAACTTATTATTATTATTACAGAAATATTTTTCAAATAAAAAATCATAATACTAGCAAAAATTGTTAAAATTATAATACTTACATTTGAAACAATATTAATATACATATATGTATTTTTTAATCCATCAATTATATGTAACATATTTTTCAAAACCCTTCCACCATCTAAAGGATAAATAGGTAATAAATTAAAAAATGCTATTAAAATATTTGAATAAACTATAACATCATTTGAAATATTTAAAAATTCCACATTAAATAAAATTGCAAATATAACAATAAAAATATTTACCATTGGTCCCATAACTGCTATAACCATTTTTTTTAATGCAAGAATATTACCTTTAATAATTTTTTTATTATAATCATTTTCTTTAATACAAAACGAAATTGAAAGACCTACAGGATTTATACCTAATGTTTTTGGTTTAAAACCTAAACATATACCTGCTATTAAGTGTCCTAATTCATGTAAAAATGCAAATAACATTAAAACACCATAAATTTCTATTTGCCTTGTTATGTAAAAAATTATAATGAAAAAAAATATTTTTAAATTTATTTTTATTTGCATATAATCTCCTTACTTATATTTTAAAAATTTAAAATTAATGTTGGATCAACATATCTATTATCCTTTCTTATTTCAAAATGTAAATGCGGTCCAGTTACTTTTCCTGTTGCCCCAACTTTTCCAATTTCTTGTCCCTGATTTATATAATCACCAACATTTACATTTATTTCACTACAATGAGCATATACTGTTAAAACATTACCATTTTGAATTTTTATGTGATTACCATAGTCGCCTGCCCATGAAGCAGCAACAACAGTTCCTTCCATTGAAGCACATATTTTAGTACCTGTTACTGCACCAATATCCACCCCCTGATGAAATGATGAAATTATTTCAGTTGCCTCTCTATTACCAAAACCAGATGTAATATATCCTTGAACTGGTATAATTAAACTACAATTTTGTTTTACATATTCTGCATCTAATTCCATTTGACTTTTATTTTCTGCAATATTTTCTACATTATCGCTTCCACCACCAATTCCTGGATTTTCATTTGAATTATTTTCTTGGGTATTGTTTTCTTGGGTATTGTTTTCTTGTGCATTTCCTTCTTGCATATTATTTCCTTCTACAGTATTTTCTCCTGTGTTATTAGTACCTTCTGTATTTTCTTGTGTATTATTTTCTCCGATTATTTTCATTTTCTTCTTTATTTTCATTACCTATATTATCTTTCTCTTCACCTTCATTAACATTGCTTTCATTTTGTTCCTGATTTTTTAAATTTTTATCCATTTGTAAAATATTATTAAAATTATTATTAAAATATTCCATAAATTGATTGTATAAATTTTGAAAATTAATATCATAATTTAAAATATTTTTTGTATTATTTATTACATTTTCACTAAATACATTATTATAACCTTTTATCATATAAAATGCTGTATATATTAATATACATACAATAATTTGAGTAATCATTTTTTTACCTAATGAAACCTTATTTTTCTTTCCAACATTTACAGTTGTAGTAGAAACCCTTACACCCTGTGCTTTTCTTCTATAATATATTTCCTCTGCTCTTCTTATTCTTTCTTCTGGAGAAATAATTCTTTCCATATGTTTTCAACTCCCAATAAATACTTACTTTTTACGTCTGAAACTATAAGTATTTTATAAAATAAAAAAGACATATGATATAATTTATATCATACTTGTCTTTTTTAATTTATATGTTATTTTTATAATTTTATTCTTTATATTTTTATAATTTACATTTTTACTATATACGCAATTGCAATAACAATAATACAGCCTAATGTATAAATAACCTTTTTTAAATTTTTACATTTTTTTTCTAAATTAAAGGTATTTTTTGAATCTGCTAAATCCTGTTCTTCTAGCTTATTAATATAATTAGAAATAACCAATTCTGCCTCTTTTATTACATAATCATTTTCATTATCTTTATTTTCATAATTAAAGAAATTATCTTCATCAAACTTACTTTCAGCATATTCTATTTTTCTTATTTTTTGATTGTTTTTTAATACTACAAAAGCTTCCTCAACCAAATTAGAAGGTAAATTTTTTAAAATAACAATATTTCTCATATTATTGATATCCATACATTCCTCCTTAAACAACATATATAAAGTTAATATACAGATATTTTTACCAATATTTTCTTTTTTATTCATTAAATATTATTATTTACAATTTCTATTATTCCACTAGAAACTAGGCTAGACATATACTTAATTTTATCTATTGAAACATTTTTTAACTGTTTAAAGTTTTTAATGCAATTATTACAATTTTTACCAACAACTGCCTTTATACTAATATTTCCAATTATATTATTTTTCTTTCCTAACCCTTCTGCATATTTAAGACCCCTATTTTGAATAAAAATTTTTCCAATATCACTTTCATTTGATAATGCAGAATCTAAAACTATAATTAAGCTTCTTTTATATGATTGTTTTATTTTTTTTATAATTTTTTCTATATTAGCATAACAAATAATATTTTCATAATCACCAATAACCTTAATATTTTTCTTTGTTTGCATACATTTTTTTAAATTTTCTCCAACTAATGGTCCAAAGGAATCACCTATTACTTTATTAGTTCCAATACATAAAAATATTATATGATTATTTTTATTTTTTATATTAATAATATTATTAAGTTCCCATACAAATCTTTTATATTCTACAGTTTCCTTCAACATAATTCCTCCACTTTTTTATAGAATATGCTGTTTTTTACTTTTTATTCCTTTTTAAAATTGTAGGTATATAAATTTTGTATTATTGTAATAATTTTTTTTCATTTGCTACATATTAGCTACAAATTAACTACAAAAAAATAAGGAAATGATTTTATAAAACCTTTTCCTTATTTTGTATTTATGCACTTTTTATTTCTAATCTTAATTTATCTGCAATCATTGCAATAAATTCGGAATTTGTTGGCTTTCCTTTTGAATTTGAAACTGTATAACCAAATATACTTTCCACTGTATCTACCTGACCTCTACCCCATGCTACTTCAATTGCATGACGTATAGCTCTTTCAACTCTTGACGGTGTAGTGTGATATTTATTTGCTATTTCAGGATATAATTGTTTTGTAATTTGATTAATTACATCAATATCATTTACAACCATCATAATTGCCTCTCTTAAATATTGATAACCTTTTATATGTGCTGGTACACCAACTTCATGAATTATGTTTGTTACTAACGCCTCTAAATTATCTGATGATTTTATTTTTTCCTGTTGTATCTCTATATAAGGTGCTCTTATTTCTCTATTAATGTAGCTTACTTTGTTTCCTAATGGTTGGAATGACTTTATTTCTTTCATTCTTTTTATTAGTACATCTATTTCAAATGGCTTGATTATGTAATATTCTGCACCTAAGTCTATTGCTCTTTGTGTTATTTTTTCTTGTCCAACTGCTGAAACCATTATACAAATAGGTCTTTTTTCCATTCCTGATTCATTAATTTTTTCTAATACTCCTAGTCCGTCTAAATGTGGCATTATAACATCTAATATTGCTATATCTGGTTTTGTAATTGATATTAATTCAGCTGCTTCTTTCCCATCTCTTGCTACTCCAACAATTTCCATATCCTTTTCTTCTTTTAAGTAACCTAATAAAGTCATAGCAAAATCGTGGTTATCATCTGCTATTAATACTGTTATCTTATTATCCACCTTTTTCATCCTCCTGTTTTTTTATTTGTAAAATATTGGAAATATTTTACAAATATGATTATAAACTTTAGATAAAAATTTTGCAATACTTTTTTGGAAATTTTTTCCAGTTATTGTAAATTTTTTCCAGTTTCTGTATTTTCTAAATACAAGACTTCCTAATATTCCTATTTTCAACAACTCTATATTTCAAAATGTTGCAATTTTCAATAATTTTATTTAATTCTTCTTGTTCTAACTCTGCATAGCATTTAACATTACTTTCAAATACAATATTAACAATATTTATATAATATTTTTTACAATAATACTTAAAATTTTCCAATTGTGTATATTGCATTTCAAATTCAACTTCTAAACCAATTGTTTCATTTGCATATGTAGCAGTATTAATGGCTTTTATTGTTACATCTGAATATGCCCTAACTAATCCTCCTGTGCCTAATAAAATACCACCAAAATATCTTGTAACTACAACTAATACATTACATAAATTGTTTTTATTTAATATATTTAACATTGGTGAACCAGCAGTACCACTTGGTTCACCATCATCACTAAATCTTTCAACAATTCCATCTGAAGTCATTATTCTGTATGCAAAACAATTATGCCTAGCATCAAAATATTGTTTTTTTATATTTTTTAATATTAATTGAATTTCTTGTTCATTTCTTACATAAAAAAGATTAGCTATAAATTTCGATTTTTTTTCCACAATTTCAGTTTTTATTTTTTCTTCTTGAATTGTTAAAAACATAAAGTTACATCTCCTATTTTAATTTTCTCCTGCAACATATCCAGTTGAATATGCAATTTGTAAATTAAATCCACCAGTATATGCATCTACATCTATAATTTCACCTGCAAAATATAAACCACTAATCAATTTTGACTCCATAGTTTTTGGATTAATTTCTTTAGTAGAAATTCCACCTGAAGTAACAATTGCATCATTTATTGGTCTAAAACCTGTAATAATTAATTTAAAGTTTTTTAATATATATACTAAATTACTTCTTTCTATTTTAGTTATTTCATTTACTTTTTTATTTTCATTTATTTCAGATAATTGTATTATTGGCTCAATTAACTTTTGAGGTAATAAATTTGACAAACTATTTCTAAACAATTTGTTTTTTTCTTTTTCAAAGTCTCTTTGTAATCTTAAATCAAGTTTTTTCTCATCTAATGCTGGTTTTAAATCTATTCTTAATTCTATTTTTCCACAATTAAATAATTCTTCTATATTTTTATATCTTAGCAAATGTGCTGAACCACTTAAAATTGTAGGTCCTGATACTCCAAAATGTGTAAATATCATTTCTCCGAAATCTTCATATATTACTTTATTTTTTGTATTATCTATAAATTCAATTTTTACATTTTTTAAACTTAACCCCTGCAATGTTTGGCATAAATTAAGTGAATTTTTATATTTACTGTTATATACTTTTTTATTATTTTTTTCACTTTCATATTTAGAATTAGCAATTACTGGTACTAGTGATGGTACTATTTTAGTAATACTGTGTCCTACATTTTTTGCCATTTCATAACCATCCCCTGTTGAGCCTGTTGATTGATAACTGTTACCACCTGTTGCTAAAATTACTTTATCTGCTTTTTCAACATTTATATTTCCATTTTTCAAATATTCAACACCAGTAACTTTACACAATTTTTGTTCTGTATTTGTTATTGTTAATATTTTATTAACTTTGCAATTTGTATAAATTTTCACATTTAATTTATGCAATTCTTGTATAAAAGCATTTAATACATCACTTGATTTATCACTTACAGGGAATATTCTATTTCCTCTTTCTTCTTTAACTTTTACATTATGTTTTTTTAAAAATTCTATTATATCATTATTTGTAAATTTTTCAAAACTGCTATATAAAAATCTACCATTTCCTGGTATATTTTGAATAAATTCAGACATTTCTAAACTACTTGTTATATTACATCTGCCTTTTCCTGTAATTAATAGTTTTCTTCCTAACATATTCATTTTTTCTATAATAACAACTTCATTTCCATTTTTAGCAGATGTAATTCCTGCCATCATTCCAGCAGGACCTCCGCCTATTATAACCACCTTCATTTTTCTTTCCTTACCTAAAAATATTTTTTATATTTTATTATTTTAATAAATTAGTAACAGCTTTTAAAACTCCAAGTTTACCATATTCATATGTTAGTCCACCTTGCATAAAAGCCAAATATGGAGGACGAATTGGTGCATCACAAGAAAGTTCAATAGAAGAACCTTGTGTAAATGCTCCAGATGCCATAATTACTTTATCTGTATATCCTGGCATATCCCATGGCTCAGGAATCGAATTTGAATCTATAGGTGAGCCCATTTGTATTCCTTGACAATATTTTATTACTTTATCTGCACTTCCAAATTCTATTGTTTGAACTATATCTGATCTTTTTTCATTGTATTTTGGAACAGTTTTATATCCTAGTTCTTCTAACATTTTACTTGCAAAAACTGCTGTTTTTAAACTACTTCTTACAACACTTGGTGCCATAAATAAACCTTGTAAAATATATTTATTCATTCCTAAGCTTGGTCCAACTTCTTTTCCTTGACCAGGAACTGTTAATCTTTCTGCCGCAAGTTCCACCAAATCACTTCTACCTGCAATATATGCACCATTTGGTGCAATTCCTCCACCTAAATTTTTTATTAATGACCCAACAATTATATCTGCACCAAAACTTGTAGGTTCAATTTTTTCAACAAATTCACCATAGCAATTATCTATCATAATAATTATATTTTTATTTATTTCTTTTATAAATTTTACAACTTTTTCTATTTTATCTAATGTTATACTTTTTCTAGTAGCATATCCTCTTGAACGTTGTATTTCAATTAATTTTATATTTTCTTGTTTAATTTTCTTAGCTATTTGTTCATAATTAAAATCATCATCAATCATATCTATTTGTTCATAATTTACACCAAAAGATTTTAAAGATGAATTATTATGTTCAATTCCTATAACTTTATCTAATGTATCATATGGTTTACCACATATACTAAGCATTGTATCTCCTGGTCGCAAAAAAGCAAATAATGCAACTGTTAGAGCATGACTTCCAGATATAAACTGCCCACGAACAATACAATCTTCTGCATTTAAAACATCTGCAAATACCTTTTCAATTGTATCTCTGCCTATATCTCCATAACCATACCCTGTTGTACTTCCAAAATGCATATCTGATATATTATATTTTTGCAATGCTTTTAATACTTTAGCAGTATTATATTCACATATTTCATCTATTTGTTTAAAAATTACTTCTACATCTTTTTCTACTTTTTTTGATAAATCAACTACATTTTCACTAATTCCTAATTCTTTGTACATTTTCATATCTCCCTTTTCTTTTCAATACTATTTTCATTATTTTCTTTTATAACTCTACAATTTACTGAATTACAAATGAAATTCAAGCAAATATAAATTATAATTGAAATTACTAAACTTAAAAAAATTTTTCCTTTTTTAGTATAAAACCACATATAAAATTACGCAAACACCTCTCTTAAAAAATTTATTCTTGTGCCAAATTTAAATCAAAGAAAAACTCTATACCATCTGGTTTATTTATAGCACCAAATTCATTTTTATAATTATTCATTATAGCTTTAACATAAGCCAAACCTATACCGGTTCCTCCATTTTCTCTATTTCTTGAAGAATCTATTTTATAGAATCTACCCCAAATTCTTTGCAATTCTTCTTCATTAATATTATCTCCACTATTAAAAATGTTAACTCTTACTTTATTTTTTTCAGCATCTAATAAAATATTTATTTCAATTTTTCTTTCATTTTTTACTTCTTTAGAATATTTAATAGCATTTGTTAAATAATTTATAAGAATTTGTTCAATATAAAAAATATCTGCATTAACCATAATAACATTATTAATTTCAAAATACATTTTTATATTATTTTCTTCTAGCATTACATTACATTTTTTTATTACTTCTAAAATTAAAGAAACAATATCAAAATTTTCGTTATTAAATTCTAGTTTACCATATTCTATTCTCATTAATTCTAATAATTGTTTTACTAATCTATCCATTTTATTTGCTTCATCTAATATAACATTAGCATAAAATTTTCTAGATTCATCATCAACATTAACATTTTCTACAAGACCTTCTGCATATCCTTGAATTAATGCAATTGGAGTTTTTAATTCATGTGATACATCTGATATAAACTGTTTTCTCATTTCATCAATTTTAGATTTTCGTTCAATATCTCTTTCTAATTCTGAATTATTTATTGTTAGCTGTTTTATTGTTTTTTCCAGTTTTTCAGACATTATATTAATACTTTTTCCTAGATTATCTATTTCATCTTCACTATTTTCGACTTGATATTTTTGTGAAAAGTCTAAATCAGACATTTTTTTTGCAATACTATTTAATTCCAATATCGGTGTTGCAAATTTTCTTGATATAAAAGATGCAATAATTCCTGAAATAATAATAACAGCACTTCCTATTGCTATTAATACATTGTTTGATATTCTTGCACTTTCTTTTAAATCTGCTGTTGGTGTTTTCATATATAGTTTAGCACCATTATCTAAATATGCAGATACAATTATATAATTTATTTTAGTATCATATTCTTTAATTAAATTAATATTTATATTTTTGCCTTTATATAATATTTGTATGTTTTCCCCATTTTTCTTTATTTGATTTAAGTTTTCTATTCTTTCTGTGTAATCTTTTTTATAATTATCTGTTGCTAACATTATAACATTTTCATCTGTTTCAATTATAATGTCTAAATTATTATTAATAGCTAATGTTTTCAAGTTTTTTTCTAATTCTTCATATGGTAATTCATTGTTATATGAAGTATTTATTTCTTCGTAAATATGCCTCATAATTTTAGTTTTATTATATAAATAAAATTTTTCTAATACAACATTATTTGTTAAAACTAATAATATTATAACTAATGTAATAACAACACATATAGTAAAAAAAAGTTTAATTCTTACAGATTTTAAATTTTTACGTATCTTATTCATTTCTACCTTTTACCTCAAATTTATATCCAATACCTCTTATTGTTTCAATATATTTGCCTTTCTTTCCAAGCTTATGTCTTATTTTTTTTATATGACTATCTATTGTTCTTGAATCCCCATAATAATCATAATTCCAAACATTGTTTAAAATTTTATCTCTTGATAAAGCAATTCCTTTATTGTCTATTAAATATTTTAATAATTCGTATTCTCTTAAACTTAATTCTATTAATTTTGAATCTACTTTTACTGTTCTTCCATCTGTATCTATTTCTATTCCACCAATTTCATATACATTTCCTAATTGTTTTGTTGTTCTTTTTAATAAAGCTTCCACTCTTGCAACTAAAATTTTTGGACTAAACGGCTTTGATATGTATTCATCTACTCCTAATTCAAACCCAAATAGTTCATCTTGTTCTTCACCTCTTGCGGTTAGCATTATAATTGGTACATTTGACTTTTGCCTTATTTGCCTTAATACTGACCAACCATCAAGTTTTGGCATCATTATGTCTAACAATATTAAATTAATTTTTGTCGAATTTTCTTCAAAAACTTTTAAAGCATCTTCACCATCTACTGCTTCTAAAATTTTATATTCTTTTTTCACTAAAAAATCTTTAATTAATTTTCTCATTCTTGATTCATCATCAACTATTAAAATTGTAATATCGTTCATACTTTACCACCTTTTTTCATAATATTTTATATTATAAAATATATTTATGTCCATAGTGTGAACAGTTTTCAAATTATATTACACTAAACTATTATAATAAGCATTATATAAGCTACTATAATATCCTCCAGATTTAACTAATTCGTTATGATTACCTTGTTCAATAATTTCACCTTTATTTAAAACAATAATTTTATCCACATTAACAATAGTAGCTAATCTGTGAGCAATAAAAATAGATGTTTTATCACTTGAAAGTTTATCTACTGCATTTTGAATAAGTTGTTCTGTTGTTGTATCTATATTAGCTGTTGCCTCATCTAAAATAAAAATTGAAGGATTTAACGCAAAAATCCTAGCAAATGCAAGAAGTTGTTTTTCACCTGCTGAAAAAGAATTTCCTCGTTCTTTTGCTATTTCATCAATTCCATTTTCTAATTTATTTATAAAACTTTCAGCAGAAGCTAATTTTATAGATTCATCTATTTTTTCATCATCAATATTATTAAATAATTTTATATTTTCTTTGATAGATTTAGCAAAAATAAATGGATCTTGCAAAATTGTACCAATATTTTTTCTTAAATCTGCTAAATTTATATCATTTATATTTACCCCATCAATTAAAATTTCACCTTTTTGTATAGTGTAAAATTTATTTATTAAATTTGTTATTGTTGTTTTACCAGACCCAGTCTTTCCTACAAGTGCAACACTTTGACCTGGTTCAATTGTAAAACTTACATTTTTTAAAATCCAATTTTCTTTTTCATATGCAAACCATACATTTTTAAATTCAATTTTTCCCTTTATTTTATCAAATTTTTTACCTGAATCAAAATTTTCAATATAATCTTCATTTTCTAATATTTCATATATTTTATCTATTGAAGTAACCGCTTCTTCAACAATTTCAATATTTTCAATAATTCTGTTAATTGGCTCAAAAATACTTCTTAAATATGTAATAAACATATAAATAACTCCAACTTCTAATTTTTCACCAATCAAATTATTAATAACAAACCATATTACAATAGCTATACCTAAATTTTCAATTATAGACATTATAGCTGGTAATAAACCTTGCAAATATCCCATAGGTTTTGTAACTTTTTTAAATTCCTCTGTAATATTTTCACATTCTTCTTGTTTTTCTTTTTGTCTATTGAAAATTTTAATTAATTTAAGACCATAAATTGATTCTGCAAAAAATACATTTAATCTTGTTCGCACACTTTTAGCAATAGAATAGGTTTTATTTAATAATTTAGTTATTATTAAAGATGATATAACAATTAGCGGAATTATTATTAAACTAACTATTGCAAGTTTACTGCTAATATAAAACATTACACATAATAGTCCAATTATAATAAACATATCTTTAATAAAAGTTGTAATTACATCACTAAATAAAGAAAAAATATCTTCACAATCACTAATAATTCTTACAAATAAAGTTCCAGAAGGAACTTTATCATGAAATTTTATATTTGCATTTTGTATATACCAAAATAATCTATTTCTTAAATCATATATAACACTTTCACCAATAGCATTTGTTTTTGTTCTATTAAAATAATCTAATATATTTTCCATAAACACAATTGCAATATATATAAGTGCTATTATTGTTGTTGAAAATACTCCATTTTGGCTAATTCCTTGTTTCAAAAAGTCATCTATAATTATGCTAACTAAATATGGTTTCAGAAGTGCTAATATATCTATTATTATTGCTATAATAGTTATACATATAATTGATTTTTTGTATGGTTTTATCATTTTTCTTATTCTACTAAATGTCTTGTTTTTCATATTTCCCTCCTTAATTTATTATTTTAAAAATTTTTAATCTAGTATTGAAACATTAGATTTTTCTGCTTGATTTTTATAAAATTCATAATATTTATTTTTATTTTCTAATAAATTTTTATGTATCCCTCTTTCAACAATTTTTCCTTGTTCTAAAACTATTATTTCATCACAATGTTTAATATCTGAAATTCTGTTTGAAACTATTATACAAGTTTTATTTTTAGTTAATTCTTTTATATTTTTTAATAATGTTTGTTCTGTTTTATTGTCTAATGCTGAAAAAGTATCATCAAAAATAACAATATTGCTTTTATTTAAAAAAGCTCTTGAAATTACTACTCTTTGTTTCTGACCTCCTGACAAATCTACACCTTTCTCACCAATTACTGTATTAATTCCATCAGACATAGCCTCTATTTCATCATATATCATTGAGTACTTTGTACTGTCCAAAATCTCTTTTTCATCATATATATCTCTAAATAAATTTATATTTTCTTTTAATGTGGTTGAAAATAAAAAATTATCTTGTGTTATATAACAAATATTATTTCTAATTGTATTAGTATCTATATTGTTTATATCTTTTCCATCTATGAAGATTTTTCCATTAGGAACTTCATATAATTTTAATAGCAAATTCATTAAAGTAGTTTTTCCACTACCTATTACACCAATTATTCCAAGAGATTTTCCTGAATCTATATTTATATTAATATTTTCTAAAACTTCGTCAACACAGTCTGGATAGTGATATGTTAAACTTCTTATTTCAATGTTTCCTAATAATTTTTCTTTATTTCTTGAAGGTCCAATTATAATTTTTTCTTCCTTCATTTTAAACATTTTATCTAATCTATCATAAGAAACTTGTACTCTTTTAAAATGTTTTATAATCCAAGGAATCCACATTATAGGGGATTGAAGCAATATCATATATCCATTAAATGCAACAAAATCTCCTACTGTTATTGCATTATTTAAAACTAAATTACAACCATATAAAACAGATATTCCAATACCAATACCTATTCCTAAATTTGTATATATACTTAATAATGTTTCATTTTTTATTATTTCAAAATTTGTATTTCTAAGTTGTGTATTTTTATTTAAAAATTCATTATACTGAAACTTTTCCCCCACATATGCCTTAGTTGTTCTAATACTGTCTGTGCTTTCTTGAACAAAACCAGATAATTCTGTAAAATTTTTACGTGATAATCTATAATTTTTATCTAATTTTTTTAATAATGTGAAAATAAGTATTATTGATATAAAAATAGGTATTAATGAAATAATTGTTAATTTAATATTTGTTGTTCTTATCATTGCAAATGCAACAATTGTAAAATTTAATATAAATCTTACTACCAAAGTTAAAACATTTGATACAAATTTTTGAACTTGTCTTATATCTCTAACAAAATAAGACATTATATCTCCATTTTTTAGTAATTGTAATTTTGCAACATCTGTTTTTAGCATTTTTTTAAATAACATATTTCTTAAATTCATAATAATATTTCTTGAGACTTTAGAGTCAATCATTTTCCAAGAAACTCTTACAATTAGCAGTAATACGCAAACTCCCAATAATATATATGTTAATGTTAATATTTCTTGTTTATTTGATTCTATATTATATAAAAAATCAATTATTTTACCTAAAATTTTTGATGGCATTGTTAAAAGATAAATATTTATTCCAATAAATATAATTTCTATTAATATCCATATAGAGTATTTTTTTAATAAATTTTTTAATATTTTTTTCAATAAATTCCCCTCCTTTAATATTTCTTTACTACAATTATTATTTTTTATTTCTCCCCTCCCATTTTCACTTATTACATACAAATTAATATATAATGTAAACAACAAAATACCAAATATGTGCATGCATATTCGGTATATATTAAAAGTATGTATTTCTCTACAATGTGAATATTATATCAATCTTGTAAAATTATGTCAATATTTTTTGTAAAAAAGTATTGACTTTTTTACATAATTATGATATTATGTATATTAATATTTACAAAAGAGGAGGACGTTAAAATGTTTACAACATTTTCCAGAGAACATTTTCTCACAGAAAACCATTTTACAATTCCGGTATTTCCGGATGTGTATGAAGAGCTTCGTGCCAAGCACGATAAACTCTCACTGTTCAAGCTTTATTATGACTGTGTTCTGGGTATTCATTTCGTATGTGTACCAAGCACAGAAGAAACCCTTGCCAAAAGCATATGGATTTCTGCTGGCAGCCTTATAGCTGCTAAAAAAGCTTTCTCAGAATATCATTATTATTAATTAATTTTGATATTCACAAAAAAAATGCTATCAATTTTAAATTGGTAGCATTTTTTATTTATTATTCTGCTTCTTCTTCAGTTGCAACTGCTGTTGCTTCTGCTTCTGGAGCATTTTCATAAGCTTCAAATATAGCTTTTTCTATTTTTTCTCTTGTCTCTGGATTGATTGGGTGAGCTATATCTTTATGTTCACCATTTAATCTTTTTTTGCTAGGCATAGCAATGAATAATCCTTTTTGACTTTCGATAACTTTGATTTCATGAACTACAAATTCATTATCAAATGTAACAGAAGCAACTGCCTTCATTCTGCTTCCTGAATTTACTTTCTTTAAACGCACATCTGTTATTTGCATTCTAGAGCACCGCCTTCCAATGTTTATTATTATTGTTTGTATATGTAATTATATTATATAACATATACTACTATATTATTCATCAAAAACATTATTTTTCCTTCTTTTTTTTACAAATTTTATTATTTTTTTGAAAATTATGTATTTCATACTTTACGAAAAAATACATATTATTCCCACTCAATAGTAGCAGGTGGTTTTCCTGTAATATCATAAACTACCCTATTTACATGTTTTACTTCATTTACTATTCTACTAGATACTTTTTCTAGGATTTCATATGGAATTTTACTCCATTGTGCAGTCATAAAATCTGAAGTTGTAACAGCTCTTAATGCAACTGTATAATCATATGTTCTTTCATCTCCCATAACTCCTACACTTCTAATATTTGTAAGTACTGCAAAATATTGGTTTATTTCTCTATCTAATTTGGCATTTGCCACTTCTTGTCTAAATATTGCATCTGCATTTTTTAATATTTCTAATTTTTCATCTGTTATATCTCCTATAACACGAATTGCTAATCCTGGTCCAGGAAATGGTTGACGATATACTAAAAATTCTGGTAATCCAAGTTCTATTCCTACTTTTCTTACTTCATCTTTAAATAAATCTCTTAATGGCTCTACTATTTCTTTAAAATCCACATGTTCAGGAAGACCACCTACATTGTGATGGCTTTTAATTTTAGCTCCTACACCAACACCACTTTCTATTACATCTGGATATATAGTTCCTTGTATTAAATAATCTACAGTACCAATTTTTTTAGCTTCTTCTTCAAATACATGAATAAATTCTTCACCAATTATTTTTCTTTTTTGTTCAGGATCTGATACTCCTGCAAGTTTTTTTAAAAACCTTTCTTTTGCATCTACTTTTACAAAATTAACATCAAAATTTTTAGTAAATATTTCTTCAACTTCTTTTGCTTCATTTTTTCTTAATAATCCATGGTCAACAAAAATACAAGTTAAGTTTTTACCAATAGCTTTATTAACTAATGCAGCTGCAACCGAAGAATCTACACCTCCAGATAAAGCACATAATGCCTTTTTACTACCTATTCTTGTACGTAATTTTTCTATAGTCTGTTCTGCAAAAGAACTCATTTTCCAACTTCCAGTACAGCCACAAATATTGTATACAAAATTTTTAATAATATTAATTCCATTTTCTGTATGGTTAACTTCAGGGTGAAATTGAATTCCATAAAAGTTTTTTGTTATATTTTGCATTCCAGCATTTGGACAATGTTCAGTATTTGCAATATTTTCAAATCCTTCTGGTAATTGTTCAACAAAATCTGTATGGCTCATTAAACAATTATTTTTATTTTCAAAACCTTTAAATAATTTTGAACTGTTTTTTATAATAACATTTGTAACACCATATTCACGTTTATCAGCTTTTTGCACTTTTCCACCAAGCATATATGTCATAAGTTGCATTCCATAGCAAATCCCTAAAACAGGTATTCCTAATTCAAAAATTTTCTTATCACATTTTGGTGCACCATCTTCAAAAACACTTGCAGGTCCACCAGTAAAAATAATTCCCTTAGGTTTTTTTTCTATAATTTTTTCTATGCTAGTATTAAAAGGAACAATTTCTGAATATACATTACATTCACGTACTCTTCTAGCAATTAGTTGATTATATTGTCCATAAAAATCTATTATTAAAATTAATTCATTTTCCACATTTCTTCCCCCTATTCTTCTCCTTGCACATTTTTAAGAACCACATCATGTGCACTGCCCTCTTTAATACTAATATTAGAAACTAAAGTCAATCTTGCTTTTTCATGTAATTCAGGAATACTAATAGAACCACAATTACACATAGTTGATTTTATTTTACTAACAGTAATTGCTAAATTTTCTTTTAAAGAACCTGCATAAGGAATATAAGAATCTACACCTTCTTCAAAAGAAAGTTTATTTTTTCCAGTTTCACCCAAATCATATCTTTGCCAGTTTCTAGCACGGTTTGAACCTTCTCCCCAATATTCTTTATAAAAGTTTCCATTCATTTTTACAACACGAGTAGGGCTTTCATCAAAACGAGCAAAATATCTCCCCATCATTACAAAATCTGCTCCCATTGCTAATGATAATGTAATATGATAATCATGTACAATTCCGCCATCTGAACAAATTGGAATATACACACCTGTTCTTTCAAAATACTCATCTCTTGCTTCGACTACATCCATTAAACTACTTGCTTGTCCACGTCCTATTCCTTTTTGTTCACGAGTAATACATATAGAACCTCCACCAACACCAACTTTTATGAAATCCGCACCAGCTTCAGCTAAATAGTAAAATCCCTCTTTATCTACTACATTTCCTGCACCTATTTTCACATCTTCACCATAATTTTTTCTAACCCAATCTATTGTATTTTTTTGCCACACTGAATAACCATCAGATGAATCCATACAAATTAAGTCTACTCCTGCTTCTACTAATGCTGGTATTCTTTGTTCATAATCTCTTGTATTTATTCCTGCACCTACTATATATCTTTTATTTTCATCTAATAATGAATCTGGATTATTTTTTCTTTCTTCATAATCTTTTCTAAATACAAGATGCTCTAAATTATCATTTTCATCTAATATTGGTAAACAACTTATTTTATTATTCCATATAATATCATTTGCCTCTGATAAACTAATTCCTTTTTTAGCACAAACTAATTTTTCACGTGGAGTCATATACATATCTATAGAATCATCCATATTTGCTCTTGATATACGATAATCTTTATCTGTAACTAATCCTAAAAATTTTCCATTACTTGTTCCATCTTCTGTAATTGTAACTGTTGAATGACCTGTTTTATTTATTAACTCAATTACTTCTTTTAATGTTGTTCCACTTTTTACATTTGAATCACTATCTATAAAACCAGCTTTATGTTTTTTTACTCTTCTTACCATTTCTGCTTGTGATTCTATTGATTGTGAACCATAAATAAAAGAACATCCACCTTCGCGCGCCAAAGCAATAGCCATTTTTTCTCCTGAAACAGCTTGCATTATAGCAGAAACGAACGGAATGTTCTCATAATATTTTGGTTGTTCACCTTTTTTAAATTTTACTAATGGTGTTTTTAAACTTACATTACTTGGTATACATCTTTCGTCTGTTAAATTTGGTATTAATAAAAATTCATTAAATGTTCTTGATATATCTTTTAATATTTTTGCCATTTTGTTTTCCCCCTTTTAAATTAATTGTTCACTATTATAGCATATTTTTTTTACAGTTTGCAATATTTATTTTTTTCTTTTGAAAAAAGTTTGTATAAATTGCACCAATAAGTGTCTCACTTCATATTTTAAGAATAATTTACATAATTATTGACTTTGTGTGAAAAATTTGCTACAATATTATTATTCTAAATTGGAGGTTATATATATGCTTACAACAACAAGAGCAGCGTTTTCAATAGCTCACAGATTTAATAATCTTAAGAAATGCAATTATATTGAAAACACTGGGTTTGGACCATTGTTTAAATCCTACGTAAACCCCGAAGAACTTGAAACTCCTACTGATTGGAAATATGATTCAGAAAAACAGTGTTTTTTTTGTATTAATGATAACACACGTTTTTTTCCAGTACAAATTTTTTTAAACGCATACAAAGTTTCTTGAACTTCTGGACAATAAAAGGTTACCACTTTGGTAACCTTTTATTGTTACAATTTTATACATTTATTGTAGAGTAGTCTAAAAGCAAGAATTACAAAAGTATTAAACAAATAGCCTTTCCGCTGTCTGATTTTATGTAAATTATTGACTATTATACTAAATTATGCTATAATTAAAAAGTATTAAAACTATTATTAATTAATAAATATATAATAAAAAATAAATGAATATATACATATTCATTATAAATAAAAAGGAGAGATTAAATATGGTAAATAAAACTTTTATTTTCGGACACACAAAACCTGATACAGACTCTATAGCATCTGCTATTTCTATGGCACATTTACAAAACCAATTAGGAAATACATCAGAATGTTTTAGATTAGGTAATATTAATAAAGAAACAGCATTTGCTTTACAAACTTTTGGTATGGAAGAACCAACTTTCTTAGATAAAATTGAAGCAAATTCAAATGTAATAATGGTAGATTCAAATGAATTTTCACAAAGTGCACCTGGTATTGAAAATGCTAATATAAAAATGATTGTAGACCATCACCGTGTAAATTTACAAACAAACGAGCCATTACATTATATTGCAGAACCTGTTGGTTGTACTTCAACAATTATTTATAAATTATATAAACAAAACGAAGTTGAATTAACACCTAAAGTTGCTGGAATCATGCTTAGCGCTATTATTTCAGATACTTTACTATTTAAATCACCAACATGTACTGAAGAAGATAAAAAAATAGCTCAAAAATTAGCTGATATTGCCAATGTTGACTTATATGAATATGGTAACAGATTATTAAGAGCTGGAACAGATATTAGCGACTTTTCTGCTGAAGAAGTTATTAATATAGATGCAAAATTATTTAATGAAAAAGGTAAAAAAATAATAATTTCTCAAGTTAATACAGCAGATTTAAATGACGTTTTTGCAAGACAAGAAGAATTAGAAAATGCTATTAATTCTGAAATTGCAGACAAAAACTTAGATTTATATGTTTTTGCTGCTACAGATATATTAAATGCTAATTCCAAAATTATTGCATTAGGTAATAATACAAACATTATTGAAAAAGCATATAATGTTACTTTAGATAACAATACTGCTTTATTAGAAAATGTTGTTTCAAGAAAAAAACAAATATTACCTAAAATCTTAGAAAATTTAGATTAATCAAAAAGTCCCTTTTAAGAACTATATTAAAAATAAAAGTTCTTAAAAGGGTTATTTTTATCTTTCTTCTTTATTTTCTATTTTTTTGTTTGTTGATTTACTTATTGCATTTTTGATAGAATTAAATGTAATTGCTGGCTTTAAAACTGTTTTTTTAGCTCCAGAAATAACTTCATATTGTTTCCCATCTATATCTTCAATATCAAAATTTAATTCTAAATCTTTTTTATCTGCTATTTTTACATTATTTGTAAATGAATTAGCTCTTTGTGTGATTTTTCCATTTGTTAACACTAATTTCAAATTATCACATTTCTGAAAAGCAAACTCATCAATATTTTTTACACTTTCTGGAAGTTCTATATTTGTAAGTCTTTTGCAATCTGAAAAAGCACCTTTTCCTATATTTTTTATATTATTAGATAAATCAATTTCCTCTAGATTTTCATTTTTAAAAAAAACTCCTTCATTTAAATCTGATACTTTACATTCACTATCCATATGTATATACATTAAATTTTTGCACATACTAAAAGCATATTTTCCTATTTCTTTTACACTTTTTGGAATAGAAACAATTCCATATGTTGGTGGCAATTTTTGTGTATTATATTTTACTTGATTATCACTTTTAATCTCTGGAACAATTACTTCATAATCTTCAGATAAACATCCTTGAAATGCGTAATCACCTATTTTTTCAACATTATTTGGTAAAGAAATGGTATGAATTTTATTACAATTTAAAAAGGCATCATTTTTTATTTCCTTTAATGAATTATATTTTCCTAAATAAATTGATTCTAAATTTTTACAATTATAAAATGCACTTTCACCTATTGTTTTCAACTCATTTTTTTGATCTATGCTACCAAATAATTTTAAATTTTCACATTCTCTAAATGCATTATCTCCTATTTCCTGTAATTTTCCATCTATAATAATTTTTTGCAAATTTTTACATTCTCTAAATGCATCATTTTGAATATATTCTAGGCTTTTGGGTAAAACAACAGTTTTTAAATTATCACAAAACGCAAATGCACCTCTTCCTATTACTTTTACTCCTTCTCCTATAACAACTTCTTCTAATTTATTACATTCTGCAAATGTGCAATCGTCAATCATATCAGTATTTTCTACTTTTACTCTATTTAATTGTTTTCTATTTTTTACATCTAACATAGAGATTTTATTTTTTATTTTACTTCTATTTTCTGTTTCAATTTTTTCTAATTCTTTTCTTTCATAACTGTTTTTTGGAAATTTTCCAGCCACCTTGTTTTTACAAGATTCAGTTTTAAATTTAAAATTTTTACTGTCAGTTTCCCAAAATAAATTCGACATTGCAGAATAAAAGTCAAAATTGTTATTTTCTGGTAAAATAAAATTGCAATCACTTTTTGTGCTTCCGACTCAAATCATCACGAGTAAGTTTTTTTAAACTATCTGGCAAAACAATTTCATTTAGATTATTACTAAATAACAAATTCGTCTTTGATATTTCACTAATTTTATTAGGCAAATGTAAGAATTCAAGTTTTTCATTTCCAATGAATACATTTTTCCCCATTTTTTCTACTGAATCTGGAATTACCAACCTTTCTAATTTATTACAGCCCGCAAATGCTTCATCTTCAATTTGTTTCAAACCATCTTTTATTTCTATATTTTTTAATTGTATGCATTTTTCAAAGCATCTTTCAGGTATTTTTACTAGATTTTCAGATAATTCAATTTTTTCCAAATTACTTAAATATGAAAAACCAGAAACTTCAACTACAGAATCTGGAAGATGAATTTCCTTAATTTTACCTAAAAATGCATATCTATCTTCATTAAAATATCCTGGGTAATATGAATTATTATGATAAGATTTAAATTTAAAATGTACATTTTTATTATCATCTAACACATAATCACCATTACATAAATTTGGTATTTTTTTTACTCCATCTGGAAAAACTAGTTTACCATCTTTTATATCTTTTCCCTCTATTTCTTCTACAAATCCATTTTCATTAATAATCATAATTTTACCCCTTTTACTTTAGTAATTTTTTATCAAATTCTTTAAAAAATATTTTACGAATTATAAATGGACATTTACATATACTATTATATAATTGTTTATTAATATTTTTTAATTCTTTGTTTTCTTCTTCTGATTTTTTTAAATTAATTCTATATTCTTCTACTAATTCTTTTATTTTAGGTATCTTATTATTTTCTGCTTTATACTTTTCTAATAAATTTGTAATTTTGCTATTATCGTTTTGATCTTCACTATTAATATCTTCAATTTTTTTAATTAAAACATCTAAATATTTATATGTTTCTTCACTTATATCCTGTTGTTCTAATGGAATATCTGGTTCGATTTTTATATTTTCATTATATTCCATATTTTCAGTAATAAATTTTAACTCTTCTTTTGGTATTTTGTTATATTCATCTTCAGGCAAACTATCAAGTATTAAATATACTTGATATAATACATTACCTTTTGTCATAAGCGTACCTCCTAATAATTTTATCTAGTGTATAAATTCACTTAAATTATATTTTTTTATATAATTTAAGTCAATATGTTATTTATCCATCTTTTTCATTTCCTCAAATCTTTTAACTTTAGCAGTTGTAGTTTTAACCATAGGTTCATTTGTAATAACTAAATTCTTAATATATTTATATTTAACTAAACCTTTATTAATTTCTTTAATATCTTTCCAAATTATATCATGTAATTCTTCTTCACTAACATCCCCAAATTTTTGTTTAACATATGTTTCATTATACACTATTTTTACAGAAACAACCAAATCATCGTCTTTTGGCATTCCATAAACCATGCTTTCTGCAACATATGGCAAATTATTTATTAATAATTCTAATTCTTCTGGATAAACATTTTTTCCATTTTTTAAAACAATAACATTTTTCTTTCTTCCTGTTATAAATATAAAACCATCTTCATCTATATAACCTAAGTCACCTGTATGAAACCAGCCATTTTTTAAAACCTCATCTGTTGCTTCTTTATTTTCATAATATCCAAGCATTACATTTGGTCCTTTAGCAACTATTTCCCCTATTCCCTCTTCATTTGGGTTATCTATTTTAACACTAACCTCTGGTAATGGGAAACCTACTGAACCATATCTAATATTTTTAATATTCTCAGCTGCTATTACTGGTGCTGTTTCAGTTAAACCATATCCTTGAACTGTTAATATTCCAAAATCATTAAATCCTTTTGCCACATTTTTGTCTATAGCTGATGCACCACTTATTATAAATCTTATATTTCCACCTAAATTATTAATTATATCTTTAAATATTTTTCTTCTAACATCTATTCCAAATTTAAGTAGAAATTGACTTATTTTTAAGCCCTTTTCAAATTTTTCTTTCTTACCCTGCTTTTCTATTTGTAACATTATTTTTTTATACATTGCTTCTATTAATAATGGTACACATACAAAAACCGATACTTTATATTCTTTTAAATTATCTTGTATATAACGTAAACCATCGCAAAATACATTTGTTGCACCAGATGCTAAAAACAGTGTTAAACCTGTTGAACCAAATGTGTGATGAAATGGTAAAAATGCCATATTTACATCTGTTGAATACATTTTTTCAACACATTGCATGTTATATATATTACTTACTATATTATAATGTGATAACATTACCGCTTTTGCTAATGATGTAGTTCCTGATGTAAATATTATTGATGCCATTTTTTTATTATCTATTTCATTATCTAAATAGTTGTTATTTCCATTTTTTAATTCTTGCTCTCCTATTTGTTTTATATCATCTAAACATTTTATATCATCAAATTTTGATTTTTCCATACAAACTACTTCTTTTAAATTTGTAGATTTTTTTTGAAATATTTCATTTATGGAATCTTCATATGATTTTTCAAAAACAATCATATCTGCTTTACTTCTTATTAGCAAAGATTCTATTTCTTCTTTTGGTAAACCTTTATCTAATGGAACAATCACACCTAATCCATTTATTACTGCATAATATGTAACAGCCCATTCATAACAGTTTTTCCCTATTACAGCAATTCTTTTATCTTTATATCCCAATTTTTGTAAACCTGTTCCAACATAATTTATATCATTTTGAAAATTTGTATATGTTATATTTGTATAACTTACATTTTTGCCATCCTTATGTTTAATTTTAAAAGCTATATTTGAAGGATATAACTTAACTGAATTATTAATTAAATCCCTAATATTATCAAATTTTTCTGCTTTATATAATATTTTATTTTTCATTTGGTCACCTTATTCTCCTATTCTTAATTTTATACTTAGGCTATCACATTATTACAGTTTAATCAATTTATATGACTGATTGTTCAATAGCCCGGTTTTTCTAATAATTTAAACATATTTGTTTTATATTTTTCAACACCTGGTTGATTAAATGGATTAACTCCAAGTAATAATCCTGATACAGCACATGCTTTTTCAAAAAAATAAATTAAATGTCCTATAGATTCTTCAGTTAAATCATCCATTTTTATTATAATATTTGGAACACCACCATCTACATGAGCTTTTATTGTTCCAAGCATTGCTTTAGTGTTAACATAATTTATAGTTTTATCTGCTAAGTAATTAAGTCCATCTAAATTATCTTCTTCAAAATTAATTTTAATTTTTGTTTTTTCTTTTTTAATTGCAATGATTGTTTCAAATATTGAACGTTCTCCATCTTGAATAAATTGCCCTAATGAATGTAAGTCTGTTGTAAAAATTGCACCAGCTGGAAAAATTCCTTTTAAATCTTTTCCCTCACTTTCTCCATATAGTTGTTTCCACCATTCTATTAAGTATTGTAAATTTGGATTATAAGTTGCTAAAATTTCTATTGTTTTCCTTTTTTTATATAATACATTTCTAGCTGTTGCATATTTATAACAATCATTGTATTTTAAATTAGAATCATTATATTTTTCTTGAGCAAATTTGGCTCCTTCCATTAATTTATCTATATTTATTCCTGAAACTGCAATTGGTAATAAACCTACTGGTGTTAAAACTGAATATCTTCCACCTATATTATTTGGTATTACAAAAGTTTCATATTCTTCTTCATTTGCAAGCTGTTTTAAAGCACCTTTTTCTTTATCTGTTGTTACATATATTCTTTTTTGTGCTTCTTTTATTCCATATTTATTTTCTAATAAATTTCTAAATATTCTAAAAGCAATTGCTGGTTCTGTTGTTGTTCCAGATTTTGATATTACATTTAATGATATATCTTTATCTTGCACTAATTCTATTAAATCATTTATATAACTACTACTTAAATTATTTCCAACATAAAAAATCTGTGGAAACTTTCTAATTTTCTTATCTTGTAAATTGTAAAATGTATTTGTTAATGATTCTATAATAGCTCTTGCCCCTAAATATGAACCTCCAATTCCTATAACAATTAATACATCTGATGTTTTTTGAATTCTTTCTGCACACTCTTTTATTCTTTCAAATTCCCTTTTATTATATTGTGATGGCCAATTTAACCATCCCAAAAATTCGTCTTTATGATTTGCCTTTTTATTCAATAAATTATGTATTTTCTCTATTTCACCTGAATATTCTATAATTTCTGTACCAGTTATTTTACAATTTTTTAAATCTAAACTTATATTTGACATAAATTACCACTCTCCTTCTTTAGTATATTTTTCCATTTGCTTTTATGTTATAATTTTACATTATGTTTCTTTTTATTTCAATACAATATTTCTATTTTTACAACTAATATTAATAATTGTTTATTTGCCTTGCAATTATCCGGCTAAATATAGGAGTTACGTAGACCTGGTGGGTTATATCATTGTTCTGAGCTTCGCCCCAACTGCACACAATATGTAATAGATTTCCACTTTGTTACAATCTATAACATATTGTAGATTGTCGGTCCCCACCTTGACTACGCTTCATAACAATGATATAACCCACCAGGTCTACGTAACTCCTACATTTAGCCTACTCTACAGTTTAAAATTTGTTAGTAATTACAAATTAACAGTAACTTATTGAACCTCATTTAATATTTTTGCCAAATATTTCATACTTGCCAAACACTCTTCAAGAGTATTTCCAGTAGAACCAACTTCAATAATACAAGCAGCCTTAGCAACATGATGATTATACCTAGAATTTCTTACAATCATTGGCTTACATAATCCGTGGATACAATTCCTCTGCCTTTTGCTGAACCTTTATAGCAAATTTTAAATTTTCTCTCCAATTTTTATGTTTTAAACCTCCTCCATCTGTTCCAATAACAAACATTATTCTAGCACAATACTCATCTCCTATTTTAACCTTAGGAGCATAAGTATTATCACCAATTGCATCTCTATGTAAATCTATTACAATATCTGTATTCTGATATGTTGAAAGTAAATTTTTTACAGTAATAATAGAACGGTCATATGAACCATTATAAGCTGGATAATCATGATATGTTTTATCATGTATTACATTATATCCATAATTTTTTAAATATTTTTCTAATTCATCTCCAACCCTTACAACACTATAATTAAAATCTGTTGTTCTATATGTTCCTGTTGCATTATATGAATATTGCTCTGTGGGTGTATAACTTTCACATGTATGTGTATGAAAAATTAAAAAATCTTGTTTATTAACTTCCACATTTAAATCTGTAATTTCTGCTGATAAATCATAACTTGATTCATTTCTTAACTTCACTCCAAAAATTTCATAAGTATATTTATCTGGAATACTACTTGGAATCATTTCAACATTTACACCTGTTTGAGCTTCAACAATTGTGTCTGCTGAATTAGTATTAGTTTCCGTAGCTTGTGTTTCATTTTCATCTGTTTTTTGAGTACTGTTATTTTCATTATTATTAGCTATTACTGTATTTGGTAAATTCCCTGTTGCAACAGATTTAAACATACTAAACTCATTATTTAATGTTTGTGCAATATAATTTTTATCCATAACATCTGAATCAATCTCTTCTTCGTCTTTTAATAGTAATATTTCATTTTTTATAGTTGACATATATGCGCTTGAATTAAAAGAAAAACATCCATTTACATTTTTTTTTGAATAAAAAAAATTAGCAAAAATTGTTATAACACCAAATACTAAACTAATTTTTGCTAAATATTTACATATATCCTTTAGAGTAACAACTTTTATTTTCACTTAAATTTTTCTCCTTTGCATAAATATTTATATGAACTAGCCTATAAATATTATATGCATATTTTAAATGAAATATGTTTTAATCTAAACGAGGTTTTAAATCTAAATAAATTGGTTTTTCTTCCATTATCATAGTTGCCTTTCCATGACCTGGATATACAATAGTATTATCAGGTAATACTAAAAGTTTATTTATAATAGAATCCATTATATCTTCTAAACTACCTGTTGGTAAGTCTGTTCTTCCCCAAGTTCCTCTAAATAATGTATCACCTGTTATAACAAATCCTTCACTTTCACAGTAAAGTGAACTTCCACCTTTTGTATGTCCTGGTGTATGAATAACTTTAAATTCTAAGTTTCCTAAATGTATTAAATCATTATCATTTACTCTTGAATCTGCTTCAAATTCTGCATTCATTCCAATATATGTTGTTAAACTTAATTTATCATTTTTAAGTCCTTCTGCATCAAATTTATGAATTAATATTAAACCACCTTTTCTTTCCTTTAATTCACAAACTGCACCTATATGGTCTCCATGACAATGTGTTAAATATATATATTTCAATTTTGCATTTATAATATTAAGCATTTCTATTATTTTTTCAACTTCACCACCTGGGTCTACAACCATTGTTTCTTTAGAAATTTCATCTTGAATTATATATGTATTTGTATATTGTTTTAGTGCTGTTAAGACCCTTATTCTCTTTAGTATCATTATAAAATCATCTTCCTTTTCAATTTATAATTTATTTCTTTCTATTTACTTCATATACATTATCAATTTTTCTTAAAGATTTTAAAACATTATTTAAATCTTGTAAATTTTCAACTTCTATTGTTAAATCTGTTACAGCTATTTTATCTTTATTAACTTTTGAGTTTACACCAACTAACCTTGTTTTTGCTAATGAAACTTGTTTTATTATATCTGCAAGTAAGTTTGCTCTGTCATTAGCTAAAATTTCAATTTCAACACTATATGATGTTTGAGTTTCATCATACCAATAAACATCTATCATTCTGTCTTCTTGTAGTATTAAATCATTTACATTAACGCAATCTTTTCTATGAACAGAAACACCTCTTCCTCTTGTTATAAAACCTACTATCTCATCACCTGGAACTGGATTACAGCATTTTGATAATCTAACTAAACAGTTATCTATTCCTTTTACAACAACTCCAACATTAGATGGTTTAGTTTTTCTTACTTTTTCATTCGCAAGTTCTTCCAATGTTTTTTCTATAAATTCATCTGGGTTATCTTTTTTGTATACTTCTAAAATTTTTGCTATTACTTTTGTAGCAGATATTGCTCCAAATCCTACTGCTGAATACATATCATCTATTGTATTAAATTTATATCTATCTAGTGCTATTTGTACATATTCATTTTTAAATATTTTACTATATGGTATACCTATTCTTTTTATTTCTTTTTCTATTAAATTCTTTCCTTTTTCAATATTTTCTGCTCTTTGTGTTTTTTTGAACCATGCTAAAATTTTATTTTTAGCTGTTGTACTTTTTACAAATTTTAACCAATCTCTACTTGGTCCTTTTGACTGGTCTGATGTAATTATTTCAACTATATCTCCATTTTTTAATGTTGTAATAATTGGCATCATTTTACTATTTATTTTGCAACCAGTCATATGATGACCTATTTCTGCATGTATTGTATATGCAAAGTCTATTGGTGTGGCACCTCTTGGCATTACTTTTATTTCACCCTTAGGTGTGAATACATATACTTCATCAACAAAAAGCTCTGTTTTTAATGTATTTAAAAATTCTTGTGGATCTTGCATTTCCTTTTGCCATTCTAGAGTTTCACGAAGCCATGCTAATTTATCTTCTTTTACAATTACAGATGTCTTTTTTTCTTTGTTTGCTTCTTTATATGCCCAGTGTGCAGCAATACCAAATTCTGCAATTCTATGCATCTCCCATGTACGAATTTGAACTTCAAAAGGTGTTCCTTTTGGTCCAATTAATGTTGTGTGTAATGACTGATACATATTTGGTTTTGGAACTGAAATATAATCTTTAAATCTTCCTGGCATAGGATTGTATAATTCGTGTACAACACCTAATGCTGCATAACAGTCTTTTACACTATCTACTAAAATACGTAGTGCAAATAAATCATATATTTGGTCTAAAGTTTTATTATCTCTTTTCATTTTTCTATAAATACTGTATAAGTGTTTCGCTCTTCCTGTTATTTCTGCTTTTATTCTTTGTTTTTTTAATTCATGATTTATTTGATCTACTATTTGATTTATAAATTGTAATCTTTCTTCTCTTTTTTTGTCTATTCCTTCTACTATTTCTCTATATTCATCAGGATTTAAATATTTAAATGATAAATCTTCTAATTCCCATTTTAAAGAATACATACCTAACCTATTTGCAAGTGGTGCATATAAATCAGCGGTTTCTTTAGCTATTGCAATTTGCCTATCTCTTTTTAAGTATTTCAAAGTTCTCATATTATGTAATCTATCTGCTAATTTTATTAAAATTACCCTAATATCTTTTCCCATTGCTAAAAACATTTTTCTATAATTTTCTACCTGTTGTTCTTCAGCACTTGTATATTTTAAATTTCCTAACTTAGTAACACCATCTACCATTTCAGCAATTTCAGGTGAGAACTCTTTTGCCAAATCCTGTATTGTAACTTCTGTATCTTCTGCAACATCATGTAAAAGTGCTGCACAAATTGTTGCTTCATCTAACTCTAATCCAGCAAGTATATATGCAACTTGTACTGGATGAATTATATATGGTTCACCAGATTTTCTTAGTTGAGTTCCATGTTTTTCTTTGGCATATTCATATGCTCTTTTTATGAGCTTTAAATCATTTTTCCTGTTGTTTTTTTTCATTTTTTCTAAAACATCTTCAATAGTTACATCTTTCACTTCTGACACTTTTACATCACTCCTTAAATTTTTAATCTTGTCCAATTTCAAAACCTTAAAAACTTTACAAATACTAAATTTTAAATTTGAAGAAACATATTATTTAAATTAAGTATGATTTTCTAATATCTCTTAAATTTATCTGCACAGTTTCAACTCCATTATATCTATTTATTTCCAAGTTTCCCAATATATCTATTTTTTCCCCTAAACAATATTCTTGCACTAAATTTCCCATATTAAAACCAATTGCATCTATTATTAAATTATCATCCTTTAAAGTCATTTTTAAATGCTTTCCTTCAGATAAAGCCCTAATTGAATTTATTTTTAAATTTCTATACATAAAAATTGGCATTTTATTTGCTTCTCCAAATGGTTCAAGAATATTTAATTCATTAACAACATTAACTTGCATATCTTTTATTCCAATTTCATCATCTATTTTTATTATTGGAACTAATTCACTTACATTGGTTTTACTAGCATATTGTTCAAAATCATTTCTAAATCCATTAAAATTTTCTTTTTTTAAACTTATTCCAATTGCCATTGAATGTCCACCAAATTTTTCAATATATTTATCACATTTAGAAACTGCATCATATAAATCAAATCCTGGAATACTTCTTCCTGAACCTTTTCCCTCATCACCCTCATAGCAAATTAATATACTTGGTTTATAATACATTTCTGTAATTTTTGATGCAACTATTCCAATTACCCCATGATGCCAGTTTTCATTTGCTAATATAATACATGGCATATCTTTTTCATTTTTTTCAATTTTCTGTAATACTTCTTCAAAAATTCTTTTTTCAGTATCTTGTCTTTGTTTATTATATTCATTTAATCTCTTAGATATTTCTGTTGCTTCTGTAAAGTCTTCTGTTAAAAATAAATTTAAAGCTTCTCTTTCACACCCCATTCGTCCACATGCATTAATTCGTGGTGCTACTCCAAACGAAATTGCAGAAGAATCTATTTTTTTATACCCTATAGTATTTATTAATGTTTTTAAACCAATATTTTTTGTTACTTTTATTAACATTAATCCTAATTTTGCAATTATCCTATTTTCATCCACTAATGGTACTATATCAGAAATTGTTCCAACACATACTATATCTAAAAATTTTAAATATTCTTTCTCATCTAATTTATATTTCATACCTATAGCTTGTATTAGTTTAAATACAACACCTACTCCTGCTAATTGATTAAATGGGTATTTATTATCTTTTCTTTTAGCATCTACTACAGCTAATGCATTTGGTAATACATCTGATGGTTCATGATGGTCTGTTACTATTGTTTCTAAACCTAAACTATTTGCATATTCTATTTCTTCTATTCCTGATATTCCACAATCTACCGTAATCATTAATTTATAATTATTTGATACAATTTTTTCAATTGCATTTTTATTTAACCCATAACCTTCATTTAATCTGTTGGGAATATATTCATCAACTTCTAAACCTCTATCTTTCAAAAATTTTTTTAATACTGTAATACTTGTAATTCCATCTACATCATAATCTCCATATATTATAACTTTTTCTTTGCTTTCTATTGCCTTTATTATTCTATTTACTGCAATATTCATATCTGGCATTAAATATGGGTCGTGAAAATCATTTCTTGTTGGATTTAAAAATGTTTCTATTTCTTCTTTTGTACTTAAATTTTTATTTACTATTACAGTTGCTAGTAATTTACTTATTTTAAATTCTTGTTGTACTCGTTTTATTTTTTCTTCATCTTTCTCATAAAATTCCCATTTTTTATTCATCTTTTTCTCCTTGTTTATACAAATTTTATATTATTGTATAACATTTTGTTGAATTTTTAAAGTTCTTTTTTGAAATTTTATTAAATTATATCATATACTAAAAAGAAAGAAAATCCTTATTGATTTTCTTTCTTTTTATTTTATTATAATTTTAATTTATACACTACACTTCATCCTAATTCAACTTTTCCTTCAACCTAACCAAAGTATTAAGTGCATCAATTGGTGTAAGCGAATTAACATCAATCTTATCAAATTCACTAGCAACTTCTGCAAGCTTAAAATTAAACATATCAACTTGGCCAGCAACCACTTTCTTGTTTTCCTTTTCAATAACTTTATTATTTAAGATATTTTTTCTTTCCAAACCTTTTAAAATCTCATTTGCCTTTTTTGTAACATTTGTTGGAACTCCTGCTAATCTAGCAACATGTACACCATAACTTTCATCTGTTCCACCATTTACAATTTTTCTTAAGAAAACTATATCTTCCCCTTTTTCTTTTACTGCTATTGAATAATTTTTTACACCTTCAACTTTTTCTTCCAATTCAGTTAATTCATGATAATGTGTTGCAAATAAAGTTTTAGCACCACACTCTGTTTTATCTGCTATATATTCAGCAACTGCCCATGCTATTGAAAGTCCATCATATGTTGATGTTCCTCTTCCTATTTCATCTAAAATGACTAAACTATTTGCTGTAGCCTCTTTTAAAATTGTTGCAACTTCCATCATTTCAACCATAAATGTACTTTGCCCCATACTTAAATCATCTGATGCACCAACTCTTGTGAAAATTTTATCTACAACACCTATTTTAGCTGAACTTGCTGGTACATAACTACCTATTTGTGCCATTAGAGTTATTAATGCAACTTGTCTCATATATGTTGATTTACCAGCCATATTAGGTCCTGTAATTATTGCTAATCTATTATCATTTTTATCTAAATATGTATCATTTGGGACAAATTCACCCGCTGAGCACATTTTTTCTATAACAGGATGACGTCCATCTTTTATATCTATTATTCCTGATTCATCAACCTCTGGTTTTACATAGTTCATATCTTCTGCAACAGTTGCAAATGATACCACAACATCTAATGTGGCAACAATTGCTGATGTTTTTTGAATTCTTTGAATTTGATGTTCTATTTTTTCACGAATTTCTGTAAAAGCTTTATATTCTAAATTTATAACTTTTTCTTCAGCACCTAAAATTTGATTTTCCAAATTTTTAAGTTCTTCTGTTACATATCTTTCACAATTAGTTAAAGTTTGTTTTCTAATATATCTATCTGGAACCATTGATAAATTTGATTTTGTAACTTCTATAAAATATCCAAATACTTTGTTAAAACCAACTTTTAAACCTTTTATTCCTGTTTCTTCTCTTTCTTTTGCCTCTAAATTTACTATCCATGTTTTTCCTTCTGTTGTAGCCTTTTTTAGAGTATCTATTTCTTCATCATATCCTAATTTTATTATTCCACCTTCTTTTACACTAATTGGTGGTTCTTCAACAATTGAGTTTTCTATTAATTCATATATATCTTGTAATGTATCTAATTCGTCATATAAGTCTTTTAATAAAGGTGATTCTGCTTTTGCTAAAATTTGTTTTATTTCTGGTAATTGTGCTACTGAATTTTTTAGTGAAATTAAATCTCTACCATTTGCATTTCCATAAGCTATTTTTCCTGCTAATCTTTCAATATCATATACTTTTTTTAAGCTTTCTGTTATATCTCCTCTTAAAATTAGACTGTTTTTTAATTCTTTTACAGAATCTAATCTTTTATTAATTTGCTTTACATCTATTAATGGATCATTAATCCATCTTCTTAAAAGCCTTCCTCCCATTGATGTTGATGTTTTATCAAGCACCCATAAAAGAGTTCCTTTTTTAGATTTATCGCGCATTTTTTCAGTAAGTTCTAGGTTTCTTCTTGCATTAATATCAAGTGCCATGTATTTTGTTATACTGTAAATTTTTATTGTATTTATATGATCTAAATTTGTTTTTTGTGTTTCTGTTAGATATGTTAAAAGTGCATTTATTGCAGGAATTGAAAGTGAATTTTCATCTTCTTTTTTTATTTTATTTCCATTTTCATCTAGAACATTATACATATTGAATAATAACTCTGTTTCATCAACAAAATTCTCATCTTTCTCCAAAGAAACATATACATTAAATCTATCTTTAATTTTCGAAATATCAGATTTAGACTCGAACATCATAGTATTTACAATTATTTCTGATGGAGTATATCTAGAAATTTCATCTAATAATTTAGAAAAATTGTTATTTTCTTTAATTTCTGTTGCATAAAAATCACCTGTAGAAACATCACAAATAGCAATTCCATAATAAATTCCAGTTTTATATATAGACATTATATAATTATTTTTCTTTTCCTCTAACAAATTAGACTCAATAACAGTTCCAGGAGTTACAACTCTTATAACTTCCCTTTTAACCATTCCTTTAGCTTCTTTTGGATCTTCCATTTGCTCACAAATAGCAACTTTATATCCTTTAGAAATAAGTCTAGCAATGTAATTTTCTGCCGCATGAAAAGGCACCCCAGCCATTGGAGCTCTTTGAGGTTGACCACATTCCTTTCCTGTTAACGTAATTTCTAATTCTCTTGATACAGTAATTGCATCATCAAAAAACATTTCATAAAAATCGCCTAATCTATAAAATAAAATACAATCACTATATTCCTTTTTTGTATCTAAATAATGCTGCATCATTGGTGAATATTCTGCCATTTATAATTACCTCCTATATGTTTTTTTACACAATCTTCCCTTTTAAATACCACATATGTTCTGAAACAATTTTTAATTCTACAATATTTCCAATTAAATCTTTGCTTCCCTCAAAATTAACTACTTTATTACTATCAGTTCTACCAGTTAAAACATCTTGGTTAGTTTTACTACATCCCTCAACCAATACTTTTTGAACTGTTCCTATATATTTCTGATTATTTTCTTGAATTTGACTTTCAACTAAAGCTTTTAGCTTATCAAACCTTTTATGCTTAATTTCATCTGGAACTTGATTTTCCATTCTATCTCCTGGTGTTCCAACTCTTCTTGAATATATGAACATATACACCTGTTCAAAATGAATTTGTTTTACAACATCTAAAGTATCTTCAAAATCTTCCTCAGTTTCGCCTGGGAAACCTACTATAATATCTGTTGAAAATACTATTTCAGGTATTATTTCTTTCATTTTTTTAGCAAGTTTTACATATTGCTCTTTAGTATATTTTCTATTCATAGCCTTAAGCACTTTAGTACTTCCAGATTGAAGAGGTAAATGTATTATTTTGCACACTTTATCACAATCTCTAATTGCTTCAATTACATCATCTGTAAAATCCTTTGGATGTGGTGAAACAAAACGAATTCTTTCTATTCCCTGAATTTTATTTACTTCTCTTAATAAATCAGCAAAACTCTTTACATCACTTTCAAAATCTACATTTCCACTTTTCAAATATGAATTAACATTTTGTCCAAGCAGTGTAATTTCTTTATAACCTTGTTTTGCAAGTGATTTAATTTCATTTAAAATATCTTCTGGATTTCTACTTCTCTCACGTCCACGAACATATGGAACTATACAATAACTACAAAAATTATTACATCCATTCATTATAGTTACAGAAGCCTTAATATTATCATTTCTGCTAATAGGCAAACCTTCAATTACTTCCCCATCTATATCCAAAACATCTTCAATTCTTTTATTCTCAAAGATTTTAGTATATAAATCTTTTGGAAATTGATGTAATGTATGAGTTCCAAAAACAATGTCGAAAAAAGGATAGCTTTGTTTTAATTTATCCACTATATGTTTCTCTTGCATCATACAACCACCTATAGCTATAATTGTACCACGTTTTTCTTTTACTTTCTTAACCTCACCAAGTTTTCCAAACAACCTATCTTCAGCATTTTCTCTAACACAACATGTATTAAAAACCACTAAATCAGACTCTTCTAGCTTATCTGTTTTATCATAACCCATCTCTTCTATCATACCACATAATTTCTCAGAATCGTTTTCATTTAGTTGGCACCCCATTGTTAAAATTAGATATTTTAAATTTTTTCCTTCATTAATTTTTTTTACTTTTTGTATATATTCCAATTCTTGTTTTATATCTAAACTCACTTTTATTTCTCCTTACATATTTTTACTTTCATTTACATATTTTACTATATTTGTAGCTTTTTTTCAAGAGATTTTTAATTAGGTTCTAATCTTCATCTAACTTTAACACACTCAAAAAAGCCTCCTGTGGAATCTCCACATTACCAATCTCTCTCATCTTTTTCTTACCACGTTTTTGCTTTTCCAACAACTTCTTCTTTCTAGTAATATCTCCACCATAACACTTAGCCAAAACATCTTTTCTCATTGCAGAAATAGTTTCTCTTGCTATAATCTTTCCTCCAATAGCCGCCTGAATTGGTATAACAAATAAATGTCTTGGAATAACAGTTTTCAATTTTTCAACCATTTTCTTTCCTCTTTCATAACTATTATCTTTATGAACTATAAATGATAACGCATCTACATTTTCTCCATTTATTAATATATCCAATTTTGTTAAATCAGATCTTCTATACTCCTTAAACTCATAATCAAATGATGCATATCCTTTTGTTTTTGATTTCAAGCTATCAAAAAAATCATATATAATTTCATTTAATGGTAATTCATAAACAAGTGTAACTCTATTTGCATCAAGATATTTCATATCCTTATATATACCTCTTCTATTTTGGCAAATTTCCATAATACCACCAACATACTCTTTAGGAGTAATTATTTCTGCAGATACAAATGGCTCTTCCATATATGAAATATCTGTTGCTGGAGGTAATTCTGATGGATTATATAACTCAATTACTTCTCCATTTGTTTTATGTACTTTATATATAACTGATGGAGATGTTGTAATTAAGCCTAAATCAAACTCCCTATCTAATCTTTCTTGAATAATTTCTAAATGAAGTAGCCCCAAAAATCCACATCTAAATCCAAAACCTAATGCTGCAGACGTTTCCTGTTCATATTCTAATGCCGCATCATTTAATTTTAATTTTTCTAATGCAACCTTTAAATTTTCATAATCACTACCATCCATTGGATATAAACCACAATACACCATTGGATTTACCTTTTTATAACCTGGAAGTGGCTCAGATGCTGGCTTTTCCTTTAATGTTATTGTATCACCTACTCTTATATCTGATAATGTTTTTATACTTGCTGCTATATAACCAACTTCACCTGCCTCTAACTTATTAGTTGGAACATAAGTACCAGGTTCAAAATAACCTAATTCTGTAACTGTAAATGTTTTATTTACTGCCATAAGTAAAATTTCATCTCCAACTTTAACAGTTCCATCTTTTACCCTTACATATGCAAGTGCACCTTTGTAATTATCGTATATTGAATCAAATATTAAACACTTTAAATTAGCATTTTCATCTCCTTTTGGAGCTGGTATATCTGTTACAATTCTTTCCAAAATTTTATCAACATTTAAACCTGTTTTAGCAGATATACAAGGCGCATCTTGTGCTGGAATTCCTATTATATCTTCAATTTCATTTTTTATTTCATCAGGTCTTGCACTTGGTAAATCTATTTTATTTAAAACTGGTAATATCTCCAAATTATTATCTAATGCTAAGTACACATTTGCAAGTGTTTGTGCTTCAACACCTTGACTTGAATCCACAACTAAAATAGCACCATCACATGCAGCCAAACTTCTTGATACTTCATAATTAAAATCAACATGACCAGGTGTATCTATTAAATTAAATTCATATTCTTTTCCATCTTTTGCCTTATACAACATTCTAACAGCTTGAGATTTAATTGTAATTCCTCTTTCACGTTCTATATCCATATTATCTAAAACTTGACTTTCCATTTCTCTTTTAGAAAGAACACCTGTCATTTCAATTAATCTATCTGCCAATGTAGATTTTCCATGATCTATATGAGCTATAATACTAAAATTTCTTATATATTGTTTTCTATTTTCCATTTATTTCCTCCCAATAAGAAGTTTAAGGAGCTTATTCATCCTTAATTTCATCTTATTTTAGCATATTATCGGCATTTAATCAACAATGGCATAGCCAAAATATACTAAAATTCATCAATATATATTTACAAAATTTTTTTAATAATATAAAATAGTAACAAAATAAAGTAAAAAGGTGAAAATAATGTACAAATTTATCTCAAAAAATGAAAATAGTACTATAACATTAGCCTATAATTTAGCAAAAAACTTAAAAAACGGTGATATTATAGTCTTATCTGGAGATTTAGGCTCTGGAAAAACAAAATTTACACAAGGAATTTTAAAATACTTTGGGTTAGAAAATGAAATATCAAGTCCAACATTCACAATTGTTAATGAATACCATAAAAACAACACGAACATATATCACTTTGATGTTTACAGACTATCAGATAGTGATGAATTCTATGCAATTGGTGGTGAAGAATATTTTAATAATGGAATTTGTATTATTGAATGGGGCGAAATTATTGAAGATATTTTGCCAAATGATTATATAAAAATTTCATTTTCTAAAGATACTACCAATGAAAACTACCGCATCTTAGAAATTAATGCTTTTGGAGAAAGATTAAATAATATTATAAATGAATTAAATTAATAATAATAAAACAAAATATAAAATAACAGTTCACAATCCTAAAAACAGCACACAAAATAAATATTACGAATTGTAACAATTTTAAAATATAAAGGAGGAAAAATTTTGAAAATTCTAGCAATAGATACATCTTCTAAAATTTGTTCTGTATCAATTTTAGAAGACAATACACTTATAATAGAAAAACATAATAATGACGAAAAAACACATTCACAAAAACTTTTACCATTAATAGATTTGACTTTAAAGGAAGCAAATTTAACACTAAGCGATATTAACTTATTAGCTTGTTGTCAAGGTCCTGGTTCTTTCACAGGAATTAGAATTGGAATATCTACAGTAAAAGCATTTGCAGATGTTAAACAAATTCCAATTATAGGAGTTACATCTTTAGAATCACTTGCCTATAACATTAAAGAAAATTCTTTAATAGCAACTATTATAGATGCAAAAAACGAAAATGTTTATTTTTCAATGTTCGAACTAGTTAATAATTCATATACTCAAATAATAGAACCTATATCAGACAACATTCACAATGTTATAAATAAAATAAACTCATTATCTATTTCAAATAATTCTAAAAAATTAATCTTAGTTGGTGACGGTTCTGTTATACACAAACAACTTTTAGAAAACAATATTTTAAATATCAACTTTGCTACAAACAAAGAAAATGAACAAACTAGTATAAGCATAGGATTATCTGCTTTTGACAAATATAATTCTAACTCATATACACCACAATATTCTATTTCACCTATTTATTTAAAAAAATCACAAGCTGAACGTTCTCTAAATGGTGAAAAATAATAATTATTAGATTAAAGGAGTACTAAATGAGTTATAATAACATAGAAGTATGCAAAATGACTATATCTGATTTTAATAATATACACAATACTTTATCATCTGATTTTGATGACTTTTGGAACAGCTCTACACTTAAAAATGAACTTGAAAGTGAAAATTCATATTATATTGTTGCAAAAATTCCTATTAATACCACTACCAGTGAAATTGTTGGATTTGCTGGTATGAAAATTGTATTAGATGAAGCAGACATTATGAATATTGTAACAAAAAAAAATAAAAGAAATATTGGAATTGGAAAATTAATGTTAGAAAAGTTAATTTACATAGCAAAAGAAAAAAATATAAAAAAAATAACACTTGAAGTTAACTCTAAAAATGAAAGTGCTATACATTTATATAAAAAATTAAATTTTAAAGAAATTGCTGTTAGAAAACAGTATTATAAAAATGTTGATGATGCAATTATTATGCAATTAAACATTTTTTAAATTAAAAGGAGGAACAAATGAAAAAAAGTAATGAATTATCTTATAAAGATTTAAAAATGATATGTAATCCAGATTTATTTCAATTTGAAACAACAAACGATTTAGAACCTATAAACACTGGAATTGGTCAAGACCGTGGTATTAAAGCTTTAGAATTTGGTATTAATGTTGATATAAAAGGATATAACTTATATTTAGAAGGACCTAGTGGTGTTGGTAAAACAATGTATACAAAAAATTATCTTAATAAAATTTGTAAAAAGAAAAAAACACCTAATGATTGGTGTTATATTTACAATTTTGATGACCCAAATGAACCTATTGCTGTTTCTTTATCAGCAGGACAAGGTAAAGAGTTCAAAGATACAATGGATTCTTTTATTAAAGATATTCAAGTTGATATAAAAAATACTTTTAATAACGATGATTTTGAAAAAGAAAAGGCTTTAATAAAAAGTGAATATGAAGAAAAAAGAAATACTCTTATGGAAAAATTAAATAAAAAATCTGAAAAATATGGTTTCCAAGTAAAATCCGCTCAAAATGGTATTTACATGATGCCAATATTAGATGGAAAAACTATTGAACAAGAAGATTTTGAAAAATTAGATGATTCATTAAAACAAGAATTTGAAGCTAAATCTATAATAGTTCAAGAACATATTATTCAGGCAATTGGAGAAATTAAAGAAATTGAAAAACAAACTGAAAAAAAATTAGAAGAATGGCAATCTAATATAGCTTTACTTACTGTAAATGGACATATTAATTATATAAAATCAAAATTTAAAAGAAATAAAAAAATAACTAAATTTTTAGATAGTATAAAAAAAGATATCTTAAAAAATGTAAATTATTTTTTATTGGATCCTACACAAGAACAACAGCAACAACCAGTTGGACCTAGAATAGAATCACCAAAACCATGGCTTAATTATAGAGTTAATTTATTTGTTGATAATAGCAACCAAGAAGGTGCACCAGTTATAATGGATTCCAACTATTCTTACCACAATATTTTTGGAAAATTAGAATATGAAAATTATTATGGAGCTTTAAAAACTGACTACACCATGTTAAAACCTGGTTTATTGCATGAAGCAAATGGTGGTTATATAATATTCCAAGCAAAAGATTTAGTTGCAAATGGAATTTGTTATGAAGCTTTAAAAAAAGCTTTGCGTATGAAAGAATTATTAATAGAAAATACAGCTGATCAACGTTCAAGTATGGTTATGGTTTCATTAAAACCTGAGCCTATTCCACTTGATTTAAAAGTAATCTTAGTTGGTAATGAACAAATTTATCAAACTTTACTTGCTTTAGATGAAGATTTTAGAAAATTATTTAAAATAAAGGTAGAATTTGAAGATACATCTGAAAATAATTTGGATAATATGATAAAAATTGCAAGATTTATTCGTGGTTTTTGTGAGCAAGAAGAATTACCACCTTTAGATAAAACAGCAGTTGCAAAAGTTATGGAATACTCTTCTAGATTAGCTGATGACAAAGAAAAACTATCTACTCGCTTTAATGATTTAGCACAAATTATTGGAGAAGCTGCTACTTGGGCAAAAATGGCAAAAGCCAAAATAGTTACTGGCGATTTTGTAGATAAAGCCTTAGCAGAAAGAATTGACAGGGTAAAAAAATATGATTCAAGATACTTAGAAATGATTAAAGAAAATACACTTTTAATTAGTACATCTGGCTCTCAAATTGGTCAAATAAATGGTTTAACTATTATGAGTATTGGTGACTACTGTTTTGGTAAACCAGCCAAAATAACAGCTAACACTTATACAGGAAAATCTGGAATTATAAATATTGAACGTGAAGTTGAACTTTCTGGTTCTACACATTCTAAAGGTGTATACATTTTAAGCGGATATTTAGGAGAAATGTTTGCACAAGATATACCACTTTCTTTAACTGCTAGCATTTGTTTTGAACAATTATACAATGGTGTTGATGGTGATAGTGCTTCAAGTACAGAATTATATGCCATACTTTCTAGTCTATCTGGAGTTCCTATTAATCAATCTCTAGCAGTCACTGGTTCTGTAAATCAAAAAGGTGAAATCCAACCTATTGGTGGAGTTAATGAAAAAATTGAAGGCTTTTTCCAAATATGCAAAATACGTGGATTAAATGGTTCACATGGTGTTATTATTCCTATTCAAAACACAAAAAACTTAAATTTATCTGACGAAGTTATTCAGGCAGTTATTGATAAGAAATTTCATATTTATGCTATTTCTACTATAGACGAAGGAATAGAAATTCTAACTGGAGTCCCTGCTGGCAAAAAGGATTCAAATGGTAAATTTCCTGCTGGTTCTATTAATTATTTGGCTTATGAAAAACTAAAAAAATATGCAAAAATTAGTAAAGAAATTTAATACCTAAAAAAAACCAAATTTTAATTGTTAGAAATTAAAATTTGGTTTTTTAATAATTTTTATGCATTATAATTATTACATATCATCATCATCATCGTCATCGTCATCATTGTTATTTTCATTAAAGTCTAAATCCTTACAATGTGAACCACAAGAAGAACAACTACCTGAACATTGTGAGTCATCTTCATTCCAATCTAATTCAATAGTATTGCTACATTCTGGACATTTAATACTTGACTTTGATTCTATATCTGCTGTAAATATATTATTACAATATGGACATACAATTTCAAAATCATATTCATCTTCATAAATATCACTTTCAATATCAGATATTGAACTTTGAATTTTGCTTACTTTACTTTCTATTGAATTTTGAACTTTTTCTATATTATCTATTTTATTTAGTATAATATCTTTCATACTATCTATTACATCCATATATATAATTGATATTTCTGCAATCTTTTTATTAATATAATCTAGTTCTTTTTCATCCGAAATATTATTTTGTATATCTTTAATAATATCTTGAAATTTATTAGTTAAATCTGACATAAACTCACATTATCCTTTCTAATTTACTCTTTCCATATATTCGCCTGTTCTTGTATCTATTTTTACAATATCTCCAATATTAACAAATAATGGTACTAAAATTTCAAATCCATTTTCTAATTTAGCTGGTTTTCCTGATGTTGTTGTAGTATTTCCAGCAAATCCAGGTTCTGTGTATGTTACTTCCAATTCTACAAACATTGGAGGCTCAACAGCAAATACATTACCTTTAAATGATAATATTTTTACATTCATATTTTCTTTCATGTATTTTAAAGCATCTCCTAATTGTTCTTTATTTAAAGGCATTTGTTCATAAGTTTCATTATCCATAAAATAATATAAATTTTCATCATTATATAAATATTGCATTTCTCTTTTTTCTATTTCAGCTCCTGGATATTTTTCTGATGGGTTAAAAGTTTTTTCTAATACTGCACCACTTATAACATTTTTTAATTTTGTTCTAACAAAAGCTGCTCCTTTACCTGGTTTTACATGTTGAAATTCTACAACTTTGAATACATTTCCATCCATTTCAAATGTTGTACCATTTCTAAAATCTCCTGCCATATATACTTCTGCCATTTTTTATTTCTCCTTTCAAACTTTTCATATTGTTATATAATACACCATTTTTGCTTAAAAATCAATAGTTAAACAACATAATTTGTAAATATAATTAAAAAGAAACATGAAATACAATAAATTTCATGCATCTTTTTTTATAAATTATAAAAAATTAAACTTCTTCAATTTTCATTAAGTTTGTTAAGTGTTGTCCACATTTTGGGAAACCACCAGTAATTATTATTTTATCACCAGTTTTTAATCCTAAAGCTTCAACAGCTTTTGCTTTTACAGTTGAAATCATTTCATCTGTATTTGCACAGTTAGGAACTATAATTGGATATACACCATAATTTAATGCTAATTTATGTGCAACTTCTTCACTTGGTGTTGCTGCTAAAATTGTACATTCTGGTTTTAAGTTACTTATACGTCTTGCTGTTTCTCCACATTCAGTTGAAGCAACTATAGCTTTAACATCTAATACTCTTGAAGCACTAAATACACTATTTGCTATTGTTTCTGTAATTGTTGCTTCTCTTTCAGAATCAAATATGCAATCATAATCATAGTAGCTTTCTGTTTCTTCACATATATTTGCCATATATGTAACAACTTCTACTGGGAATTTACCAACTGTTGTTTCTCCAGATAACATAACTGCATCTGTACCATCTAATACAGCATTTGCAACATCTGAAACTTCTGCTCTTGTTGGTCTTGCACTTTTCTTCATTGATTCTAACATTTCTGTTGCAACTACAACAAATTTACCTTGTTCTCTACATTTTTGAATCATTAATTTTTGGAATTTTGGTAATTGTTGCATTGGAACTTCTACACCTAAATCTCCACGAGCTACCATTATACCATCTGATACTTCTATAATTTCATCTAAGTTTTCAACTCCTCTTTTGCTTTCAATTTTAGAAATTATTTTCATATCTTCTCTATTACATTGTTTAAATATTTCTCTTACAGCTAAAACATCTTCTTTACAAGAAACAAATGATGCTGCTAAATAATCACCTTCATGTTCACATGCATATATTATATCTTCTCTGTCAACATCACTAATAAAAGGTATATTTAAATTTGCTCCAGGAACATTTAAGCTTTTTTTGTTTCCTAAAACTCCACCATTTATAATTTTACATGTTACACCATCTTCTTCAATTGATATTACTTCAATTTTCATTAATCCATTTTCTAATAATACAACTGAACCAACTACTAAATTGTCTAATGCTTGTGGATAGTTAACTGAAAATCTTTCTTCATTTCCTAAAACATTTTCTTTAACTATTCTTATAGTTTTTCCTTCTACTAAAGTAATTTCATTATTTTCTAACATACCATTTCTAAATTCAGGTCCTTTTGTATCAAACAATATAGCAATATTTTTACCTGTCATTTTTCTTACTTCTTTAACAGATGCAACAACTGCTACTTTTTCTTCTGGTGTTGCATGTGACATATTAATACGTGCTGTATTCATACCTGCTTCTACCATTTTTGCCATTACGCTAGGCTCTGTGCTTGATGGTCCTATACTACAAATTATTTTTGTTTTTTTCATTTTAATATACATCTCCTTTTTTATTTTTGCTTAAATATTTTATATTTTTACAAATTAATATTAAATTTTTTAAGCATTCAACATAATTCTTATTATACAAAATTATTGGAACAAAATCAACTATTTTTTATTATTTTTTACAATAATTGGTTTTAAAAATTATCCAAATATTCCTCTCTTCTTAATAGGAGGTTGTTCATTCATAGTTTTTGCAAGTTGTACTAATAAATCTCTTTGCTCTCTGCTTAATCTTTTAGGAACTTGAACATTAACTGTAAATACAAAATCACCGTTATTTAAAGTATTAATATTTTTAAAACCTCTTCCTTTAATATTAAAAGATGTACCAGTTTGAGTTCCTTCTGGAATTCTAAATTTTTCTTTTTTTCCATCAACCATAGGAATTTCAAGTTCTGCTCCTAAAGTTGCCTGTGTAAATGTAATTGGAACATTACAATATACTGTAGTGCCTTTTCTAGTAAAAATACTATGTTTTCTAATTCTAACAACTATGTATAAATCTCCTCTTGCTCCACCACGAACTCCATGTTCACCTTCTCCACGTAAAACAATAGATTGATCATTATCAATACCTGCTGGAATTTTAACTTTTATTTTAGCCTGTTTTCTAACTGTACCTTTACCTTTACAATTTTCACATACCTCTTTTATTACTTTACCTGTTCCATGGCAATTACTACAAGTTTTTGTTGTTTGTATTTGACCTAAAATTGTATTTTGTACTTGTCTTACTTGACCGCTACCACCACAAACCTTACAAGTTTCTACTGAAGTACCTGGTTTTGAACCACTTCCAGAACATGTTGAACACTGTTCTTCTCTAGTAATAGTAATTTCTCTTTCAATACCAGTAAAAGCCTCTTCAAAACTAATTTCCATATTATATCTTAAATCTGCACCTTTAATTGGTCCATTATTATTTCTTCTTGATCCAGTTCTTGCCCCTCCACCAAAAATTGATGAAAAAATATCACCTAAATCAAAATCTTCAAACCCACTAAAACCTGATGTAGAATAAGAATAATATCCACCTCCTGGATTACCTCCACCAAAACCTGCAGGTCCATCATGACCAAATTGATCATACATACGTCTTTTTTGGCTATCTGAAAGCACTTCATAAGCCTCATTTACTTCTTTAAAATTTCTTTCAGCCTCTTCTTTATTATCAAGATTAGCATCAGGATGATATTTTTTTGCAAGTCTTCTGTATGCTTTTTTTAATTCTTCATCTGTTGCATTTTTTCCTACTCCTAAAACTTCATAATAATCTCTTTTTTGTGCCATTTTTTCCTCCTCAAACACGTAGGCGGCCTCTAAAAAAGCCGCCTACAAAATTTTATTTATTATCTTCATCATTTTCTACTTTATAATCTGCATCATAAACATTTCCATTTTCATCTACATTTGGTCCAGTTTGTTGTTCAGTACCTTGTGCTCCAGCTGTTTGTGCATTTGCAGCATATAATTTTTCTGAAATAGAATAAAATACTGTTGTTAATTTTTCTGTGGCTTGTTTAATAGCTTCAGTGTCAGAACCTTCTAACGCTTTTTTAACATTTTCAATTTCTGCTTCAGCTTTAGCTTTTTCCTCACCACTAATTTTATCTCCTAATTCATCAATTGTTTTTTGGCAGTTATAAACTAAACTTTCTGCATTATTTCTTGTTTCAATATCTTCTTTTCTTTTCTTATCTTCAGCTGCATGAGCTTCAGCATCTTTAACTGCTTTTTCAATATCTTCATCTGATAAATTTGTACTTGCAGTAATAGAAACTTGTTGACTATTTCCTGTTGCCATATCTTTTGCAGATACATGAACAATACCATTTGCATCTATATCAAATGTAACTTCAATTTGTGGTACACCTCTTGGAGCTGCTGGAATTCCTGATAAATTGAATCTTCCTAATGTTTTATTATAAGCAGCCATTTCTCTTTCACCTTGTAAAACATGAACTTCTACACTTGTTTGACCATCTGCTGCTGTTGAAAATACTTGTGATTTTTTTGTTGGTATTGTTGTATTTCTTTCAATTAATTTTGTAAATACACCACCATATGTTTCAATACCTAATGATAATGGTGTTACATCAAGTAATACTAAATCTTTAACATCTCCTGATAATACACCACCTTGAATTGATGCACCTATAGCAACACACTCATCTGGGTTTATACCTTTATTAGGTTCTTTTCCTGTTATTTTCTTAACTGTTTCTTGAACTAATGGAACTCTTGTAGAACCACCAACTAATAATACTTGTGATAAATCACTTGGTGTTAAACCAGCATCTTTTAAAGCTTGATTAACTGGTCCTGTAGTACTTTGTACTAAATCACCAATTAATTCCTCAAATTTTGCTCTTGTTAATGTAATATCTAAATGTTTTGGTCCTGTGCTATCAGCTGTAATAAATGGTAAATTAATATTTGTTTGTTGCATTCCAGACAATTCTATTTTAGCCTTTTCTGCAGCTTCTTTTAATCTTTGCATAGCACTTTTATCTTTTGATAAATCTATTCCTTCTACTTTTTTAAATTCTGCAACTAGGTAATCTATAATTTTTTGATCAAAATCATCTCCACCTAATTTATTGTTTCCACTAGTAGCTAAAACTTCAAATACACCATCACCAATATCTAGTATAGATACATCAAATGTACCTCCACCTAAATCATATACCATTATTTTTTGTTCTGAATTTTCTTTGTCAACACCATAAGCAAGTGCTGCTGCTGTTGGTTCATTTATAATTCTTAGAACTTCTAATCCTGCTATTTTACCTGCATCTTTAGTTGCTTGTCTTTGTGAATCACTAAAATATGCTGGAACTGTAATAACTGCTTGAGTAACTTTTTGTCCTAAATAGCTTTCAGCATCAGCTTTTAATTTTTGTAAAATCATAGCTGAAATTTCTTGTGGTGAAAATTCGTCACCTTCAATATTTACCTTTGAATCTGTACCCATTTTTCTTTTTATTGAAATAACTGTATTATCTGGATTTGTAACAGCTTGACGTTTAGCAATTTGTCCAACTAGTCTTTCTCCATTTTTTGAAAAAGCAACTACAGATGGTGTAGTTCTATTACCTTCTGCATTTGGTATAACTACTGCTTCTCCACCTTCCATAACTGCAACACATGAATTTGTTGTTCCTAAATCAATACCTATAATCTTTCCCATTTTAAAAATCCTCCTTAAAATATCTATTCACTTTTTATAAAATTTACTCTTTAGTTTAACTTTTATATAATTTAGTTGTTTTTACATTAATTTGCAACCACAACTAAAGAATGTCTAATAACTTTATTTCCAATCATATACCCTTTTCTGTATTCTTCTTTTATTTCTTGAACTCCTAAATTAGGATCTTCCACAGAGCTTACAGCTTCATGTAATTGTGGATCAAAAGTTTTTCCAACCGCTTCTATAGCTTTTATACCATTTGATGATAGTACTTCATTAAATTGCTTAAAAACAAGTTCTACACCAACTTTATAATTATTATCTTCTGTTTTCACACTTACTGCTTTTTCTAAATTATCAATAACTGGTAAAAAAGATATTGCAATATCTGCCATAATAGAATTATATAAGCCTTCTCTTTCCTTTGCACTTCTTTTTTTGTAGTTATCAAACTCTGCCATCATTCTTTTTAATCTGTTGTCTTTTTCTTCAATTTCAGTAGTTTGAGCTTCTAATTTTTCTTTTAAACTATTTAGAAGTTCTACACTAACTTCCTCATTTGATTGGTTTTGGTCTTTTTCTTCATTATTTTCTGACATTATTTGTTTCCTCCATTTCCCATTAAACCTTTTATATATTTCATAACAGAAATAACTTTTGAATAATCCATTCTTTTTGGTCCTATTATTCCTATAGTTCCCATTTCTTTGTCATTTATTTTCTGTTTAAATGTAATTACACTAAAATCTTTTAATTCATCATTTGCATTGTCATCACCTATATATATGTTAATATCATCTGTAAATTCTGAATTAAGCAAATCTATTACTAAATCTTTTTTATCTAATATGTTTATGAAATTTTTAGCTGTTTGTACATTCTGAAATTCAGGCTGTTCAAACACTTGATTAGCACCTTTTAAATAAATTTTTTCATCATCTTCTATTACTTTATTTATTTGTTCTATTATAGTTTTTATAATATCTATACTATAATTCAATTCTGAAAAAATATATTTTTCCAATGGTTTATCTATTTTTTCAAGTGGTTTTCCTTTTAATTTAGAATTAAATATATAATTTAAATTACTAACTTGTTCTTCTTTTATATCTTCATCAAATTTAATTATTGCTTCTTTAACTAATCCACCATCTGTTACAATTACTGCCATAAGCATTCTGTTTCCTAATAATACAAATTTAATTTCTTCAATTATTTGGTTAACATTTTTAGGTCCTATTGCAACTGTTGTATAATGTGTAATTTCTGAAATAGTATTAGTTGTTATTTGTGTTAATTCTTCTATTTCATTAACTTTTATTTCAAGTTTAGATTTTATATACTTAATTTCTTCTAAGCTTAAATTTTGTTCTTTTAATAATTCATTTACATATAATCTATACCCTTTTGCTGATGGTATTCTTCCACTTGATGTATGAACTTTATCTAAGTATCCTTCTTTTTCAAGTTCAGACATTTCGTTTCTTATTGTTGCACTGCTATAGTCTATTCCATATTTTTCCCCAATACTTCCCGAGCTTACTGGCTCTGCGGTATCAACATATTCATCAACTATTGCTTGCAATATTTTCTTTTTTCTATCATTTAACAAATTTGCTTTCACCTCTTTTTAGTGAACTTTATAATTCTAATATTAGCACTCTTATTTAAAGACTGCTAATATTTTATATCTATTTTTAGCAAATGTCAATAGAGTTTGCTAATTTTATTTGTGAATTTTTTGTGTCCTTCTAAAATTATACAAATTCCATCCATACCTGATTTGCTAAATCTAATCCTTTTTTAGTTAATACTATATTATCACCCTGAATTTCTATTAATCCTTCTGTAACAAGTTTGTTTAACTTATCTTTAAAAACATATATTGGATTTTTTATAAACTTTTTCTTAAAATTAGTAATACTAATCCCTTCTATTTTTCTTAAACCGTAATAACATATACTCATTCATTTTGCTTTCAGTATCTTGTTTTTCATAAACAATTACATTTTTTTCCTGTTCATAATTTTTTAAATTTTCAATATATTTTTCTAAATTATATATATTTGAATATCTAACATTATTAAAATATGAATGTGCTGAAACACCAAATCCTATATATTCACATTGATTCCAACAATTTGTATTATGCTTAGATTCATATCCCTTTTTCGCAAAATTTGATATTTCATAATGATTATACCCATTTTTTTCTAAAATATGTTTTACTTTCCAATACATTTCTCTTTCTAAATTTTCATTTGGTAGTTTTAATTCTCCTTTTTCAACTAAATTGAACATTTGTGTATTTTCTTCCACTATTAAAGAATATACAGAAATATGTTCTGGATTTTTACTTATAATTTCATCCAATGATTTTTCTAGAACACTTATACTTTGACTTGGTAATCCAAGCATTAAATCCACATTAATATTTTTAAATCCTACTTCTCTTGCTAACTTATAAATTTCTTCAAAATCTTTATATTTATGTACTCTTCCTAATAATTTCAATAACTCATCATCTGTAGATTGAAGTCCTAAACTAATCCTATTTATTCCTATCTCCAAGTATTTCTGCAATTTTTGTTTATTTACAGTTCCAGGATTTATTTCAATTGTTATTTCTGCATTTTTCATTATATTAAAATTATCTTTTATTTCATTTATTATTTTTTCTATATATTTTTCTGAAATAATAGAAGGAGTACCACCACCTATATATATAGTATTTATTTTTACTAAATCATCAACTCCATTTATATAATTCAACTCAACTTTTTCACTAAAGCTTTTTAACTCTTTTAATATACATTCTATATAATCATTAATATATATTTCTTTATCAGAAAAAGAAACAAAATCACAATATTTACATTTTTGTTTGCAAAATGGAATATGTATATAAATTCCAATTTCCTTCATTTAAACTTCCCCTTTCCTAAATCATTATGCAATATAAAACTTGGCTTAAAATTAGCCAAGTTTTATTATTTATTAACCTTACTTTTTCTTAAATCATTTGCAAATTCAGAAATATTTTTTAATCTATAATTTACACCAGATTTTCCTATAGGATTTTTCAACATTTTACCCAACTCTATTAATGAAACATCTGGATTTTCTAATCTTATATTTGCCATTTCCTGTAATCCATCAGAAAGTTCTGTAAATTTATTCATTTTTTTTATAAATTTTATATCTTCTATTTGTTTTAATGCAGTATTAATAGTTTTATTTAAATTTGCAGTTTCACAATTTACTATTCTATTAACATTGTTTCTCATATCTCGTATTACTCTTATTTCCTCAAATTTTAATACTGAAGAATTTGCACCTATAAAAGCTAAAAATTTAGAAATTTCTTCACCATCTTTTAAATATAGTGAATTATTTAATTTTTTTATTTGTATATTATATCTTTCCAAAATATGTTTAATACACATTAAATTTTCTTCATAACTATATGTAATCTCCAAATGATATTTTTTTTCTGGATTATTTAATGAACCACTTCCCAAAAAACTTCCTCTTACTAGTGATTTATCTAATACTTCTGTATTGCAAATTTGATAAATTTTATCATTTAATTTTAATTCTGATTTTTCAAACATGTTTTCCATAAAATTCAATTTTTCTTTAATTGTTATATAATATACTTTTCCTTGTATATTAATATTATACTTTTTTATGTTAATATTATTTAACAATTTTGCAAAACGATTTATATTATATTCACTTTGTGTTGAATATTTTATTTCATTATTTTTTTTAGTAACATTACTTGTTATTAAATAACCTATTAATTCTAATTTAACAGCTTCTTTATTAGATAAATTTGTTATTTTACTTAATTCTTCTTTCACACTTTTTGAAAAAGACATTTTTGTTCCTCCATATAATTCCTAAAAAGATAGAATAATATTTATTACTAAATATTATTCTATCTTTTTATAAAAGTCAACTATAATTCTTTATATTCAAATTTATTATATCTTTTTGAATCTCCCTCTTGTATTGTTTCACTTTTTAAATAATGTTTTGTTTTATTTAAGTCAGGTTTTATTCCTAAAATTTCATTTCCTAATAATTGATTATAATAATATAACATAAAACCTTCTTTTGTACTTAATTTATAAATTTCAGGTTCACCTACTGGAACTCCTTTATTAAATTTTGTATGTCTATACATTCTATATACAGGCACATTTTTCTTAACATATTCTCTAAATTGTTTTTTTTCTTTTTCAGTATTAATATTCATAATATCTGGTAAATCCTTATTTTTTGAATTCTTTTGCGATTCTGTTTCTGGTTTTATATGATACTGAGCAGCAATTCCCCTATCTGCTATATAAAATGCATCTAAAGATTTTCCCTGTACTTCACACATAAATCTAAAGTCTATCTGTTTACCATTTTCATCTTGTTCTTTTTTTACCATTTCAAAACTATTATGAAGTGCCCTATATCCATTATATTTTTCTTTTGATTTTAATCTATTTGGAATATCTTTCATATCTAATGCTTTTATATTTTCAAATGTTGACATTTTCTCTACAATAAAATTTGCTACAATACGGTTGCATTCATCTTCTTGTTTTGATAATATATTTTCATTATTATTATTTATACAGTTTAATTCATGTATTTCACTCTTAATTTTTGTAATATCTTTTTGTAATTCATCAATATCATGTTTATATCCAAAACTAATTTTCTTTAAATACTCTTTTAGTTCTGAACTTGCTTTTTCAATAATATCATCATTAATATTTTTTTGTTCTATTTTACTTGTTTTATTTTTCTCTTTTTTTGTAATTTCTTCATTTTTTTCTTTTATTAAATTATCACACTTTTCCATACTAATTTTAGTTGCATTTCTTGCATCTATTAAATCAGAAATTTTTTTATCAAAATTTTCATCATAACTTGCATCATTTTTAGTATATGCAGATTTAACAATATTTGGTACTTTCTCTACAATTACACTTAATGCCATTATGTCATATATACATAAATTTTCTATATCTGTTATTTCAGATAAATTTGATAAATCATTTTCTAATTTATTATAAAAACTTTTTTCAGTTTTTATTCTAGAAATTAGCCTAAATTCTAAACCAGGAAATTTTTTCTCAATATTCTTTCCTAATTGTAACATTAGTATATCTAACATCTCTTGGTTATTTACTAATGAATTGTACATTTTTTTCATTTCATTTCTTTTTTTATTTTTTGCCTTTTCAATATTTGTAATTTTTCCTATAGTTGAACTAAAATCAACTTTCATCAATTACATCAACTCCTTTTACAATATTTTTATTTTAACATATTTTTCTGTTTTTGTCAATATTATGTATACTTGTTTAGAAATTTTCCAAAATTTTCTATTGCTTTTTTAAAAACAATGTGATAATATATATTTACAATAATAAATATAAAATATTTTCCCTACGTAGTGCGTGTAGCTTGGAATTTTAGAACCAACAAACAATAAACGGGAGTCCGCCTTTGAATGTGGCGTGTATGCTTGCATTTATGTAAGAAACCCAGAAGCATTCAACAAGACACCCACCTGTGAAAGCAGGTCCTTAAAATTTCACTGTAACTTACGGCTAATGTGGGGTTTTTTTATTTTTATATAATTTTTTTGTAAACATAAGGAGAGAATTAAATTGAATATAAATGATTTACTAATTTATGGAAGAAAATACTTATTAGAAACAAATATAGAAAATAAGCCATTAAAAATTAGACTATTATTAGAACATATTTTACAAATGAATAAATATGAACTTGTTATAAATCACACAAAAGAAATAGACGAATATAAAATAAGAAATTTTGAAATTGGCTTAGAAAAAATTAAAAACAATATTCCTATTCAATACATAATAAATAATCAAGAATTTATGAAAATGAATTTCTATGTTGACGAAAATGTCTTAATCCCACAACCTGATACAGAAATTTTAGTAGAAGCAGTTATTAATTACTGTAAAAATATTACTAATACTATACCAAATAAAAACATTAAAATTTTGGATTTATGTACTGGTAGTGGTGCAATTGCTATATCTATAGCAAAATATGTTGAAAATACTGAAATTATAGCAACAGATGTTAGTACAAAAGCCATTCAAATTGCAAAATTAAATGCAGAAAAAAATTTAGTACACACAAAAATAAAATTTATAGAATCAGATATGTTTTCTAATATTAATGATGAAAATTTTGATATTATAGTTTCAAATCCGCCATATATAGAAACAGATATTATCTCTACATTAAATGCGGAAGTTCAAAAAGAACCACTTTTAGCATTAAATGGTGGACCAGATGGTTTGAATTTTTATAGATTAATTATTAATAATGGTGGAAAATATTTGAAAAATAATGGAAAATTATTTTTGGAAATTGGTTATAATCAAAAAAATAGTTTATTTAATCTTATAAATAATTCTGCTATGTTTTCAAATCCTTCTTGTATTAAGGATTTTGGTAATAATGATAGGGTAATTATATGTGAAAGAAAACACTAATCAATTAATTAGTGTTTTCTTTCACATATAATTATTTTAAAATCTCCTCTATTTCCTTATCTTCTGTATTATCTCTTGGTTTCATTAATGGATATAATACTACATCTCTAATATTATAACTATTAGTTAAAAATTGTAGAAATCTATCAACACCTAATCCCCATCCTGAAATTGGTGGCATTCCATATTCCATCGCTTTAATATATTCATAATCAATACTCATTGCTTCTTCATCTCCATTTGCCTTTAACTCACTTTGTTTGATTAATCTTCTTTCTTGTTCTCTTGCATCAACTAATTCTGAATAACCATTGATTATTTCTTGACCATTAACAATAAGTTGAAATCTGTCTGAAATATTCGGATTATCATCATTACTTCTTGCTAAAGGAGATAAATCTGTTGGATGCTCTATTAAATATGTTGGTTTAATAATTTTTGGTCTACTTACCTTTTTGTATAATTGATCAATTAAATTTCCTCTGCCAAGAGTTTCAATACAATCAGATTCAAGATTTATATTATTTCTTTTTATTTCATCAAATAGACTCTCTGCAGTTTCATATTTATCAATATCAATTCCGCAATCTTTTAAAATAAGATCTCTAAAACTAATAACTTCCCATTCTCCAGCAAAATCTATTATTTGGTTTCCTATTTGTATGTTTAAATCACCGTCATATAGATTTGATAAAATATATGTAATCATTTCTTTCATAAATTTCATATTATCACGATAATTCCAATATGCACTATATCCCTCAACCATTGTAAAATCCTGTAAATGACTTGTATCTATACCTTCATTTCTAAAATCTCTAGCAACTTCATAAACATTTGTAAAACCGCCTACAATTAATTTTTTCAATGTTAATTCAGGAGAAATTCTTAAGTAAACATCCATATCGTGTGCATTATGATGTGCTATAAAAGGCTTTGCAGTTGCACCAGATGCTGTATTTTGTAATGCTGGTGTTTCAACCTCTATAAAACCATGTGTATCTAAATAATTTCTTAATAATCTAATGAAATTTGAACGTAATATAAATCTTTTTTTAGTTTCATCATTCATAATCAAATCAAGATGTCTTTCTCTATATAATTGCTCTTGATTAGTTATTCCATGAAATTTTTCTGGCAATGGTCTATATGCTTTCCCTAGAAATGTATAACTTTCTACCTGTAAAGACTTTTCTCCTGATGATGTTGTAAATATACTCCCTACTGCACCAACAAAATCTCCAATATCCAAAATTTCATGCATTTTTTTATATTCTTCTTCACCCAAGTCATCTTTTTTTATTACAAGTTGTATATGTCCTTCTATATCTTGTAAATCAATAAAAGTTATTTTTCCCATTTTTCTTTTACTTATAATTCTCCCTGCTAACGCGATATTTTCAGTACCATCTTCAATACTTTCTGCCTCTTTTATAGTATTTGTATACTCAAATCTTTCGGGTCTAGTAGCAATTCCATATTCAATAGCTTTTTCTTCCTTTTCCTCTCTAATTTTAATTAATTCAGCTATATCTGCCATAATCATCACTCCTTTTTAATTTTTAATTATTCTACACTAAAACTATATTAAAATCAATATTTATCACTTTAAGATTACTGGTAAGTTTTTTCTGTCAATTTTACCATTTTCAGTTTTCGGCATTTTACTTAGTTTAACAAAAAACTCTGGAATCATAAATTCTGGTAAATACGCTTTTAAGTGAGCCTTTATCTTGCTCAAAGATATGTCCCATCTTCTCTCAACAAACCTAAATCACCAGATTTATACATTCTTTGTAATGTTGTTTCAGTAGGTTCATATGTATTATGTTTCATACTTTTTAACCTCCTTGTTAATTTTTCATTTATTATATACATATGATTAAGCTACGTCAACATTTTTCTACATATTTTTACACTTTTTGTAAAAATATGAAAATAAATGAAAGTAGTATTTTAACAATTAAAATACTACTTTCATTTTTGTACATTTTATAATTAATTTAATTCCATAATTAAATTAATTACTATAAAATTTTTATTCATTACGCAATACACAATGATGTTCCTTTAAATTACACTTTTCTTTTATCTCTTTTTCTGACATTTTTCCTTCTTTTCTATAATAATCTGCAATAGCTTCATGTATTGCTTCTTCTGCTAAAACAGAACAGTGTAATTTTACAGGTGGAATGCCATCTAAAGCTTTTACCACATCTCCATTTTTTAATGCCAATGCTTCCTCAATAGTTTTACCTTTTATCATTTCTGTTGATATACTGCTTGTTGCAATTGCTGCACCACAACCAAACGTTTTAAATTTTACATCTGTTATAATATTATTTTCCACTTTTATAAACATTTTCATTATATCTCCACAAACAGGGTTTCCAACTTCACCAATTCCTGAAGCATTTTCTATTTTCCCAACATTTCTTGGGTTTGTGTAATGTTCTACAACTTTATCTGAATAATCCATTTTATTTATTTCCTCCTTCAATAAAATCTTCCCATAATGGTGACATTTGTCTTAATCTATTAACTATTTCTACTAAATTATCAACTAAATAATCAATTTCTTCTTTTGTATTATTTTTTCCTATTGATATTCTAAGTGAACCATGTGCTATTTCATGTGGTAATCCTATTGCTAATAATACATGTGATGGATCAAGTGAACCAGATGTACATGCACTTCCACTTGAAGCGCATATTCCTTTTAAATCTAAATTTAGCAATAATCCCTCTCCTTCAATAAATCTAAATGAAATATTACTATTACCAGGCAATCTTTTATTTTTATCTCCATTTACTCTCATATATGGTATTTTTTCTTTTACTTGCATTTCATAATAATCTCTTAATTCTTTAATTTTCATATTATGCTCTTCTAATGAGGAATTTGCCAATTCTAAAGCATATCCGAAGTCCTACTATTCCTGGTACATTTTCTGTTCCTGCTCTTTTTCCTCTTTCTTGATGCCCACCTGATATATATCTCTGAAAATTTACACCTTTTCTTACATATAATGCCCCTATTCCTTTTGGGCCATAAAACTTATGTCCTGATAATGATAAACTGTCTATATTTAATTCTTGAACATCTATTTTTAAATTTCCAACAGCTTGTACTGCATCTGTATGGAAGAAAATATTGTTTTCCTTTGCAATTTTTCCAATTTCTTTTATTGGTTGAATTGTTCCTATTTCATTATTTGCAAACATTACTGAAATTAAAATAGTAGTAGGTTTTATTGCATTTTTTAATTCTTCCAAATTTATTATTCCATTTTCATCTACAGATATATAACTTACTTCAAATCCTTCCTTTTCTAAGTCTTTACATGTTTCTAAAACTGCAGGATGCTCTATTTTTGATGTAATTATGTGATTTCCCTTATTTTTGTAATTATGTGCTATTCCTTTTATTGCTGTATTATCACTTTCACTTCCACCTGCTGTAAAATAAATTTCTGATGAATTACAATTTAAAATTTTTGCAATTTTTTCTCTTGATTCTTCAACAGCCTTTCTTGCTTCTCTACCAAGTTTATATATTGAAGAAGCATTTCCATAATTCTCTTTTAAATATGGCAACATTTTTTCTAATACTTTTTCATCTAATTTTGTTGTTGCACTATTATCAAAATATACATTTTTCATACTTTTCTCCTTTTCATACTAATTTAGTATGAATTATAACATTTATTTCCTAGTATGTCAATAGGAATTGATAAAAAAAAGAAGTCTCTGAAACATCATTTCAAAAACCCCCTTATAAAAAACTATTTTATTAAATCCTCTAATGTTTTACTATTAACATATTCATTTATAACATTATCTAAACCTTTCCAAAATGAATAAGTTTTACAATCCTTTTTTCGTAAACATTCGCCCTCTTCAGTTACACAATATATAGGAGCCAAATCACCTTCTGTTGCTCTTAATATATCTCCTACTACATATTCCTTTGGTAATTTAGATAATTTATATCCACCAGTATTTCCTCTTGCAGTATCCAAAAAACCAGCTTTATTCAACATTGCAATTATCTGTTCCAAATACTTATTAGATATTTCCTGCCTTTTTGCTATATCTTTTAATGTTATATAATTCCCATTACTATTTATTGCCAAATCTATCATTACTCTTAATGCATATCTACCTTTTGTTGATATTTTCATTTTCTACCTCCTAACCTTTTTCATATCTAATAACTTCAACATTACTTTTTTTGCTTCTTTCAACCATACATTCATACACCCTATTTCTTAAATCTTCCTTTTGTTCTTTAATACTTAATCCACTTTTAGCCCAAAATGGTCCATCAATATAAGTAACAATTCTAACTTTATTACTTTTTCTTCCATAAGCCTGATATGTGTTTGTCATACAAAAAACAGGTTTATTAAATTTTACCGGATATTTAAATGATACAGATTTAAATGGTCTTATTTTTGTATAATATGGCCATATGTGTGCCTCTGGATATATTGTAATTGCATAGTTACTTTGTATTTTCTCTTCAATACTATTCAAAAAATTTTTCATAGCAAATTTATTTTCTGGAACAGGTATAGCACCTAACATTTCAATAATTGCCCCAAATGGTTTAATTGAAATATTTTCAGGATTTACTATGAAAAAATTTCTTTTAGGATAAATTGGAATACTTGGTATATGTGTATCTCCAAAAGGCTGAGTATGATTAACATACACAAAATATCCTTCATTTTTACATTGTTTTAATTTTTCTTTTCCAATATATTTTATTTTAAACTTTATTTTTGTATACCCCACTTTTATGGGCATACTTAATATATTTTGAAAAATAAATGAACAAAAATCCCATAATTTATTATGTTTATATTTATATTTTTCATCTATTACTTTTGGTACTATTTTTGCATTTGAAAATTCATCATTTAATTCATCTTTGTAATATATAACCTTTTTGTTTTTCATAAATATTTCCTTATTTTATTATAATTATTTTTATTCCACATTTTTATTACTATATACTTTAAAATCATCTAAGTTATCTGTTTCTTTATTTTCTACTTCCTGTTCTTCTAATTCCTCTTTATCTAAAATATCATATTCTAAAGGTGTTTTGTAAAAATCTTCATAAATACATTTCCAAACATCAAAATTTTTATCTCTCATTATTTCAGTATTTGCTCTTTCATTTAATTCCTCATCAGGATAAATTGGTTTTGCAATATTAACAGTATATTCTTGTATAGGAAATCCATCTTCTCCTATTATTTCACTATCTTCCATAGTTATAAAAATAGGAATAACAGGTACATTGCTTCTGGCTGCAAAGTGAAATGCACCATTTTTTAATGGCTTTGGTTTTCTATAATTCCACCACATACTTTGTTCCGGATATATTAATATAAAATCTCCTCTTTTTAAAATAGTATCTATAGCTTTTACAAATTCTATCATAGTTCTTTTGTTTGAACTTAAAGGTAATGTATCACAATTTCTAAAGAAAAACCCATATAGTCCAGGGAAATTTGTATAATTTCCTTCTCTTATAACTTTAAATAATTTCCTATATTTGTCTTGACCAGCCATTCTAAAAACTTTTTCTATTGTAAAAGAATCATATGGATTAAAGTGATTACATGTTATAACAGCACCTGTTTGTATATTTTGTAAATTTTCTATTCCTTTTACTTCTTTTATTATTAATTTATTATCTCTTAATAAGTCATTAACAAACATTTTAGCCATTTTATTTGCCATTCTACTTTTTATTTTACTTGTTCTGCTTGTTCTTAAATAATCTATATCTTCAGGTTCTAACGGAATTGTTGGAGGATCATATTCTACATCTTCGTCAAATATACCACTTTCCTCTAATTTTTTTATTTTTTCTAATATTTCTAATCTTTCTTTTGACTTTTCTATTGATAAAATATTTCTTCTATAATTTCTATCATCTCCTACGCAATCCGCTTCTTTTTGTGCTAGCTCTTTAAGAGATTTATATTGTTGCATATCATTAAAACGCTCTTCTTCTGTATATTTATCTTTTATTTTACATATTTCATCATAATATTCTGTTTTTCTAGCATACTCCCAAAAATAATCTTGATATTTTATATTATCATAATGCCAAGGCTTATATGCTAAATTATAATGAATTATTTTTAAATTACTTTCATCAAAATTATCATTTGAAATTGGCATTTTATCCCAAGCTTTATCTATTATTTTTACTTTACCTTTTGATAATCTATTTAAATAATCTTGGTCTTGTGCAACTGTAAATTTTATTGTTTCCAATAAATATAAAAATTTTTCTTGAAATTTAAACTTTCTAAACTCATCTAAGTTCATCAACAGTATTCCTGCATTAAAATAATTTCTATAATCTGCAACTCCTACAACTTTTTCTGCATATTCTTGAAATACTTTAGTACTTTGAATAACATCATCTGGTGCTGCTGCAACTAAGTTATCTTCTATTTCTTGATTATATAATTCTGATATATCACCCAATACTACAATATCACTATCTAAATATATTGCTTTATTATATTGTGGATATAAATTAGGTATAAACAATCTAAAATAAGTAGTTTTTGTATAATAATCACGTGTGTATAATTTGTCTTTCACTTTTTCTATATAATAATTTAAATCTACAAATTCTATATTTACATTTTCACATTTATATTTATTAATTTTTTTCTTATTTTCTTCATTTATATTAGTATATAATACTTTAATTGAATAATAATACTCCTTTGAAGCATTTTGAATTAGTGATTCTAATGCTACTGCTAAAAAAGGAATATATCCATCATCAACTGCAAAAAATATTGGTATTACTTCTAAATTATTTTCCATTTTTTCCCCCTCTTTTTATTTACACCTTCTTATGTATTTTTTTACTACTTTTTTATTTTTAGTTTTTTAATCTTTAATTATCTTTAAATTCTTTTATAAAATTATATTTTTCCTTTATTTGCACATATTCTTCCAAATCGTCATCAAAATAATGACATTTCAACACTTTATGAACCTCCTCAATATTCCATTGTTTAAAATTTTCTGTATGAGGATATGGAAAAAACATAAGTCTTTTACAAAAGTGGCAAACTACTGTATCTTTTCTATTGAACTTAGACTGTTCATTAAATTTGCGTGGAAGCAATAATTTTTTCTTTGTTGACCAATAAATAGCATCTTGGTCTGCAAATAACATTTTTTTAGTTTTTATTAAATTTCTAGCATTTAATAATAATCCTGTTTCTTTTATCTTATCCATATTTAGCAATAACATTCCTGCATTTATATAATCAGGTCTAATTAACCAACAACCATATTTTTCTTTTACAGCTGCATATTCATAATCTGAAATATCTATATTATATAATTTAGCTATATCATCACCTATCATAATATCTATATCTAAATATAGTAATTTACTTGGCATTTCAGGAACTAAATCTGCTAATAATCTTAACAAAGTATATGGTGTACAATATGCACTTTCATTTGCACAATTTGCAAATTCCTGTTCATATATTTTTGTAACATCTATTTTTTTTACAACATTATTTTTATTTTTTATTTTGACCACTTGGTCTAAAAAATCTATCTGTTCATTTGTTATACATGTAAAATTTGCATTTAATCTTGAAACATCCATTGTAAATATGTAACAGCAAATATTTTCTTTAGTTCTGTTAGTCATTGATATAAGCTGAGTTAAAGCTCCATCAAAAACTTTCTTATTCCCACACAATAGTATATTTACCATATTTTTTCCCCTTTTTATTTTACTAATCAGAATTATATATTAAAACCTGTTTTTTTACAAGTGGTCGATGTTTTCATTTTTACATGATTATATTTCTCTTTAATTTTCTTAAATTCACACTTCCGATTCCAACAAATATATCGTTTTCATCATAAACTCTAACCAAACCATCTGTAATATCACACTCTAATTTAACTCCATTTAAAAACAAATTCAACTTCCTTTTATCCAAATTCAATTTCACACTACCCATAAAAAAATGTTCTACACTAATAAAATGTTCATCAAAAAACTTCTTATTACTAATATTGTCTTCTAATTCCTCTATAGTAACAGAATCCTCAATTTTAAACTCTCCTACCATTGTTCTATTTAATTCCTTCATATACCCAACTGTTCCAAGGTTTTCAGCAAGTTGTTCACAAACAGTTCGAATATATGTTCCCTTTGAACAAAAAACCTCAAACATAATTAACTTATTTATAGAATCAAAGTTTACCAACTGTAAATCATAAATTTCTATTTCACGCTCAGGTATATCCACAACCTTTCCACTTCTGGCATATTCATATAATTTCTTACCATTTACCTTAATAGCCGAATACATTGGAGGACACTGTTTCTGTTTACCTATCATTTTTTTCAAAACCATATTTATTCTTTCACTATCAAAAACAGAATCATCAACCACACACTCATCTATAACCTTTCCCTCTACATCTGCTGTATCAGTCTTTTCGCCTAATTTTATAGTAGCTACATACTTTTTATTATGATTAATCAAATACTGTGATAACCCTGTACCTTTCCCAACCAAAAGAGGTAAAACCCCAGTAGCATTAGGGTCCAAAGTCCCCGTATGACCCACCTTTTCCTTTAACAATTTCTTAACCTTATATACAACATCATGAGATGTACAACCTTTACTCTTATTTATAATTATTATTCCATCCACTGCATTATTCCCCTCTTTCCCTCAATGCACAATTATCTAAAACCAACATTTGCATTATTTCACTTCAGCTTTCAATTATCATATACACACTCATCCCATAATTTACTTACCACTAAAATTCAACCTTAAATATATACTCTCTACTAAAATTCAATCTTAAATATATTACTTTCTCCCCTCACTCGGAGAAAGAAATTTTTACTTTTGAAAAAATAAACCTCCGACCTGAGCCCTAAAACTTTTAACTAAAGTCATTATCGTAACAGGTTCAACCAACCCAGCACGCACTCCACCGCGTTTGAAGGAGTTTATTTTTTCAAAAGTAACAAATTTTTTCTCACGGTGCTCACCCCAAAATAAAATATTTAAAATTAAATTTCCATATCAAACCTAAGATGAGCATATAAACACAAAAAGAAACGCTACTCCTTTGGCAACCCAAAACATAGATATGCGTTCCTTTCAACCTTATTTCAAATAAGCCTTAACCTCATTTAAAATTTTATCTTTTACTTGTTGTAATTCTCCCTGCATAGTACACCCCGCAGCACGTGGATGTCCACCGCCACCAAATAATAGTGCAACATCTGACACATTAACATATTCATTAGAACGTAAAGACGCTTTCCATCCCTTACCATTCTTCAACTCTCTAACAAATACAGAAACCTCAACACCTTCAACACATTTACCTATATTAACAATTCCTTCATGATCCCCTGTTTCAGCATTTACCTTTTCCTCATCATCTAATGTTATATATGTATATGTAACTTTTCCATCATACAAAAATTCTAATCTAGATTCAGCAATTCTTTTTAATTCAAAGCTACTTTTTGTTGTAGTTTCTAAAACTCTTCTATAAATTTTAGAAACATTTACACCTTTATTTAACAATTCTGCCACAAATTCAAATGTTTCAACATTTGTACCAGAATATTTAAATCCACCTGTATCTGTTATAATTCCTGTTAATAAACATGAGCCAATATCTTTTGTTATTTCCATATTAAAATATTGTAAAACAACAAGTAATACTTGGCAACATGCTGGTGCATCTGGGTTTACAAAATTGTAATCCCCATACATAGTATTTGTTCCATGATGGTCTATAACTATACTGGTTTTAGCATTTTCAAAATATTTTGTACAACCATTTAACATTTTTATATTAGCAGTATCAACTGCAATAACTAAATCATAATTTTCTATACTACTTTCTTTTTTTATTTCACTAGAACCTGGTAAAAATTCAAAACATCTAGAATATTCTGGAATAATAACATCTGCATTTTTACCATAATTTTTTAAAGCATTGTATAACGCCAAGCTACTTCCAACAGCATCTCCATCTGGATTTTCATGTGTTAAAATAACAATTGACTCTGCTTTATTTATTTCTTCTAATATATTTTCTAAAGTCATTTATTACAACATTCCTTATAATAAGATTTAGGTTTTTAATTAGGAAACACCTATAAACCTTTTTATAATAAATTTTATTGACTTTTTAAGTCTTTTAGAATTTCTTCAATTCTAGCACCATATTCCAAAGAGTCATCTAATTCAAAAACCAACTCTGGAGTAATTCGTAAATTAACACTTTTTGCAATTTTACTTCTAATAAAACCACTTGATTCTTTTAAACCTTGCATAGTTTTATCTATATTTTTAGAATTTAAAATACTAACATATACCTTAGCATACTTAAAATCTGGAGTAATTTTTACTTTAGTAACACTAAGCATTCCCGTAATATTAGGATTTTTTAAATCATATGCTAAAATGCTACTAAGCTCTTTTCTTAATTCTTCATTAATTCTGCTCAAACGAGCTTCATTCTTAGCCATATTATACCTTCTTTCTTTTTACTTTAGATAAAAAACATTATAAAAAATCCTAATTATAAATATTTTCTTATCTTTTTACCTCTTCCATAACAAAAGCTTCAATAATGTCGCCTTCTTTAATATCATTATAATTTTCAATTTGAACACCACATTCAAAACCTTTAGTAACCTCTTTTGCATCATCTTTAAAACGTTTTAAAGATGCAAGTTTACCTTCATGAATAACAACACTATCACGAATAACTCTAACTCCTGCATGTCTTTCAATTTTGCCATCTAAAACATAACATCCAGCAATTGTACCTACATTTGAAACCTTAAAAGTTTGTCTAACATCAGCATTTCCAATTATTTTTTCTTCATAAATAGGGTCAAGCATACCCTTCATTGCAGCTTCAACATCTTCAATAGCTTTATAAATAATAGAATACAATTTTATTTCAACACCTTCTCTATCAGCAATTTCTTTTGCTGTTCCAACTGGTCTTACATTAAATCCTATAATTATTGCTTTTGCAGCTTTTGCAAGTTGAACATCAGATTCATTAATTGCACCTGCAACTGAATGTATAACTTTTACTTTAACTTCATCATTTGAAAGTTTTTCTAATGATTGTTTTACTGCTTCAGCAGAACCTTGCACATCAGCCTTTACAATTAAATTCAATTGTTTTAAATTTTCGTTAGCCATTTTTTCAAATAAATTACTTAATGTTACAACACTTGAACTTAACATTTTTTCTCTTTCTTGAGCACGTCTTTTTTCTATTAGATGTTTAGCCATTTTTTCATTTTTAACTTCATAGAAAGTATCTCCCGCTTCTGGAACTTCTGTTAATCCCATTATTTCAACAGGTGTAGAAGGACCAGCTTCTTTAACACTTTGACCTTTATCATTTTTCATAGCTCTAATTCTTCCTATTGAAGTTCCAACAACTACTGTATCTCCTACATCTAAAGTTCCTCTTTGTACTAAAACAGAAGCAATAGGACCTTTTGCTTTATCTAAACGAGCTTCAATTACAACACCTTTAGATTGTTTATTTGGATTTGCTTTTAATTCTTGCATATCTGCAACTAATAAAACCATTTCTAGTAAATTTTCAATATTAATATTATTTCTAGCAGAAATAGGAACAAATATTGTATCTCCTCCCCATTCTTCTGCAACTAATTCATATTGCATTAACTCTTGTTTTACTTTTTCCACATTTGCTTCTGGTAAATCTATTTTATTTACTGCTACTATAATTGGAATATTTGCAGCTTTAGCATGGTTAATAGCTTCAACAGTTTGTGGCATTACACCATCATTTGCTGCAACAACAAGTATTGCTATATCTGTTATTTGTGCACCTCTTGCTCTCATGCTTGTAAATGCTTCATGTCCTGGTGTATCTAAAAATGTAATTTCTCTACCATTTACATTAACTTTATATGCACCTATATGTTGTGTAATTCCACCTGCTTCACCTTCAATAACATTAGTTCTTCTAATAGTGTCTAATAATGAAGTTTTACCATGGTCAACGTGTCCCATAACAACTACAACTGGTGGTCTTGGTTTTAATTCATCAGCTGTATCTTCAGATTCATCAAATAATATATCTTCTTCATTAACAATTTCTTTTTTAGTTGCAGTTACACCAAATTCTTCTGCCACTAAAAATGCTGTATCAAAATCTACCTCATTATTAATTGTAGCCATTATTCCTAAACCAAACAATTTTTTTATTACTTCCCCACTTGTTTTCTTTAATTCAGTTGCTAAATCTTTAACAGTAATTTTTTCAGGAATTGTTATTTCCTTTAATTCAAATATTTTCTGTTTATTTCTTTCTTCATTATTTTTATTAATTTTTTTCTTGTTTCTTTTACCTCTTTCAGTAGTTAAGTCATAATAATCAAGCATTCCACCATCTTGTTCATCAAACATATGTGATAATTTATTAACTTGTTTCAAATCTTTTAATTTACCACCATCAAATTGTTCAAATTTACCATTTTTCTTTGATTTTGTTTGTTTTTTACTTCCTTTATTTTCTTCAAATTTACTTTGTTTAGCCTTATCTATAGATTTACTATTATAATCTCTTTGAGATTCTTTTTCTACTATTTCTGTAGACATAATATTTTTAATGTTTTTATCTATACCCCTTTCATCAAGAGGTCTTTTTTCATTTTTATTAAATTCATTTTTATTATTGAATCCATTTTTTTGGAATCTATTGTTAGGATTTTTAGAAAATCCATTTTCATTATTATTTCTTCTATCTTGATTATTATAACCATTATTATTTCTATTATTTTGAAATTTATTATTATTATTAAATCTATTTCTATTATTATCCCTTTTATTTTCTTGATTATGTTTACTTTCATTATTTCTAAAATTATTATTTTTACCTTGATTATAATTCTCATTTCTTCTGTATCCATTATTATTATTATTATTATTGTTTACAAACTCTTTTTTTACTACTTGCTCCATATTTTTATTTTCAGTTAATTCTGCTTTCTCCTTTTTTTCAATATTTTTTTCAACCACATCTTGTTTTTTCGGTTCTACCACTTTTTCAATATTATCTGATTTATTTAGTGTAATATTATTATCTGTTTTATCTGATAAATTATCTTTCTCATTAACTTTATTCACAACAAGATTATCTTTTTCTTCAATTTTAATTGGTTTATCGACTTTTTCTTGCTTTTTCTCTTCTTTTTGTACTTCTTTAGATTTATCTTCCTTTTTATTTTCAGATTTTTCATTTTCTTTTTTATTATCTTTAATTCCAAACAATTCACTAAATGTCATTGGTTTAGTAGTTTTATTTCTATAAACTAAGTTGTAATCTTGATTTTTATTTCTTTCTACAAAAGCATCATTATTTTTACTTTCTTTAATTTTTTCATCATTTTTTTTATTTTCTTCAGTTACAATTACTTCTCTTCTTATTATAACAGGAGTTTCGTTTTTCTTTTCATTTTTTGTTTTTTTACTTTTATCATTTTTTGCTATTTCATTATGTTTTTTACCTAAACTATGTTTTATCATATTTGCCTGTTCTTCATCAACCGAACTCAAATGACTAGAAACATTAATTCCTAAGTTATTCGCCTTTTCAATTATTTCTTTACTGGTTAAGCCTACCTCTTTTGCAATTTCATGTATTTTCACCTTACCCAATAATATCACCCCCATTAATATTTTTTATAATTTCTTTTGAAAAGTTAACATCTTTGACCCCAATAACAGCTTTAGGAGTTTTTCCTATTGCCTTTCCAATTTCATCCATTGTAGCAAATTCACATATATGTACAAATTGTTTATTTACTAAATTATAAAAATTGTTTTTGGTTCTTTCAGAAGCATCTTCTGATATAATTACTAATTTAAGTTTTCTCTTTAAATATGCCTCTTTAACAGCATCAGCTCCGTGAAACTATTTTACCAGCTCTCATAGCTAACCCCAATAGTCCAAATATTTTTGACTTATTTACCACTAATTACACCCCTTAAACTTTCATAAACACTTTCATCTATGCTCATTTTAAAACTTTTTTCAATTTTTTTATTTTTAATGGCTTTTTCCAAACATTCTATATTATCACAAATATATGCTCCTCTACCATTGGCTTTTCCTGTTTTATCTATACTTATATTATTTTCATTATCTTTAACAATACGTATAAACTCTTTTTTATCTTTTTTTACATTACATCCAATACATGTTCTTTGTGGTATATTTTTCAAAATATTCACTTCCTATCTATAAACTTATTATATTAATATTTAATAATTTGTACAACATTATATATTAAAATTATTTAATTTTCTTCATTTTCTATTTCTGAATTTACATCTGTTTCAACTTCATTTTGAATATCTTTATTTTCATTTTCTTCATTTTCCATTTTTTCTTGAAGAATTTTTCTAAATTGAGACTCACTTTTTATATCTATTTTCCAATTTGTTAATTTTGCTGCCAATCTTGCATTTTGACCAGATTTACCTATAGCTAATGATAATTGATCATCTGGAACTATTACTTGTGCAAATTTTTCATCTTCTTTTATATCTACAGCCAATACTTTTGCTGGTAATAGTGCTGCTGAAATAAATACTGCTGGATCTTGGCTCCATTCTATAACATCTATTTTTTCTCCACCTAATTCATTTATAATATTTTGAATACGAATTCCTTTTTGACCAACACATGAACCAACAGGGTCTATATTTTCATCTGGTGAATATACTGCAACCTTACTTCTACTTCCTGCATCTCTTGATACATTTTTTATTTCTATTACACCTTCATAAATTTCTGGTATTTCAAGTTCAAATAACTTTCTAACGAAATCTGCATGTGCTCTTGAAATTATTACTTGTGGAGCTCCTTTTGTTCCTTTTTCTACACCTAAAACATATGCTCTTAACTTATCATTTACCTTATATGTTTCTGTTGGAACTTGTTCTTTTAATGGCATTACTCCTTCTAATCTTCCTAAATCTATAATAACAATTCCGCCATCTGCTTTTTGAATTAAACCAGAAACTATTTCACCTTTTCTATCACTAAACTCATTAAATAAATATTCTCTTGATGCTTCTCTTATTTTTTGAACAATAACTTGTTTTGCAGTACCAGCTGCAATTCTTCCAAAATTTTTTGGCATTACTTCAATTTGTGCTGTATCCCCTATTTCTAATGCTTTATTTACTTTTTTTGCATCTGCTAAAGATATTTGAATATTTTCATCTTCAACTTCTTCAACAACTTCTTTTTCTGCAAACACATGAAATTCACCAGTTTCTTTATCTACTATTATTTTTACATTATCTGCTGTTGAATCACAATCTCTTTTATATGCTGTAATTAAAGCTGTTTCTATTGATTCCAACAAACTTCCTGGTTCCATACCATTTTCCTTTTCTAGTTCTTCCATTGCTAATAACATTTCCTTACTGTCTATTGTTTTGCTTACTTTTGCTTTTGACTTTGTACTTTTTTTCATTTTTCTAATTCCTCCCTTTATTAATTAAATAATTTTAATTCCAATTATAATATTTTTTTATTAATGAAATATTTTTTCTTTCTAATTCTACAATTTCATTATTTACTTGTAAATATATTATTTCATCATCAAATTTTTTTAATTTTCCAACATATTCTTTATTGTTATTAATTGGCTTATATAATTTTACACATATATCTTGTTCCAAATTTTCTTGTAAATGTTTTTCTTTTCTTATAATTTTTTCTATACCTGTAGATGAAATTTCTAGAAAATATTGTTCTTTTATATAATCTTGTGTATCTAACATTTCTTCTATTTCATTGTTTACTTTTTCGCAATCTTCCAAACTAATTGCACCATTTTCTTTTTCAATGAATATTCTTAAGAAATAATCTTTGCCTTCTTTTACATATTGAACATCATATAATTCATACCCCAAATTTTCAATTGTTGGCTTTACAAGAGTTTCTACTCTTTCTTCAATATTTGCCAAATTTTTTTCCTCCTTATTTACGATTAAAGAGTGGGATTTGTTCCCACTCTTTCCTTAATTAACTAATTGCATTATTATTATATATTATTTTAGTACATTTTTCAAGTGTTTTACGTTTTTTTCTTAAGTTTTTTCATTACACCTGTTACCAGTCACCCATAAATTGTAGAATAGGCTATTTTAAGTCTAACTGACAATTCACACCTGTAAAAAAGAACCCAGCAAAAAGCCAGGTTCTTCTACATTATTTAATTTTGATTTCAGTTTCCGCCATTGTTTCAAAAGCATTGGCTCCCAAATTGGAACCAGACTTAATTGTCACCTTTTTAAGGTTCTGACAATTTGCAAAAGCATTGTTTCCAATATTTGCAGTGGTTTCCTTCAAACAAACTTCACTTATTGCTGTGCCCTCAAATGCACGTTCACCTATGTATTCCACTTTATAGAAATTAAATGCATTTAACATGCTACATCTATAAAATGATTGTTCAAGGATTTGTGTAACTTCTTTAAATTCGTTTATTGAATACAAAGAAATACATTCTCTAAACGCACATCTTCCTATTTTGGCAATTTTTTCGGCATTAAACTGAACACACTTAAGCTCTGTGCATGACTCAAAAATATTATCTGGTATTTCTGTAAGTTTGCTGCTTTCAATGCCTACGTCGGTAAGCTTTTTAGCTCCTTTAAAACACGATTTTCCTATTTTTGTAACATTTTTTCCAAAGTATACACTCTTCAAGTTATAACATTCTCTAAATGTGTTTGTACCTATTAAAGCAATGTTTGTGCAATACAATTTTTCAATTGCACTGTATGCAAATGCTGAATCTTTTATAGTTTCTATTAAATCCATGCTTACATACTTGAGCTTAACACAGCCATAAAATGCCTCTGTTTCAATTACTTTGCACTGTTCAAGATTCATAACTTCAATTCCTGAGCAACCTTTAAAAGCTGCTTTTCCTATGTTTCTGATTCTTTCAGGGAACAGGTTAGGATCATTTACTCCGAGCTTTTTGCAACCTTCAAAACATGATTCTCCAACACCTGTGATTTTGCACAATCTTATTTCTTCCAAGTTAACACACTTGTAAAATGTTTTCTTTTCAAGTGATGTTACCAAACTTTTTTCAAGAAAAGCTATTTTTTCGAGTGAAGTGCACTCTGCAAATGCTTCTCTTCCAATAGATTCCAGATTTTTTGTGCAACAGAAATCTACCAGATTTTTGCAATTGTAAAAGCAACCTTCGCCAATACTTATAATTCCGCCTTTACATATAACCTTTTCAATTTCTGAATTTGCAAAAGCATAATCTTCAAAAATGCAATTTCCATTTGTCTGAAATGTGCGGATATTCGAATTTTCAAAAGCTGATTTTCCGATATACGCATCTTTCACAACAATTTTCAGTACATTGGTTTCTTTAAATGCCTCGTCTGAAATAAAAAGTTTTTCTGCCTGCAGTGTTACTTCTTCCAGATTGTAGCAACCAGAAAATGCGCCTATTCCTATTTTTTCTATGCTTTTAGGGATAACTACTTTTCTTATAAAGGTATTTCCCATAAATGCACAATCAGGAATTACATTTCCAACTCCGTCCGGAAATGTCAATATGCCGTCATTTTTTTCTGCATCCTTAATTGCATTTCTGATTATCTGTTTTTTGAGTTCCACATTAAGTTCCACTTCATTGCTAGTACTGGTTTTGCTGCTTTTGGGCTGATTGTTTACAGCTTCAACTTTAGCTATTAACCGTTCCTTTCCTTCTTTGAACTTTGACAATACTGTCTGAAACTTCTGTTTCAAAATAAAACACTCCTTTTAGGTGACAATCGCCACCAACCATAAATTTTAATGTATCTATTCTATCACATTTTACATAATTTGTAAAGCTTTTTGTCAAAATTTTTCGTAAACAAATTATTTTTCTATGTATCCACTAATAGCTTCAGTATACATATTTTCTTTAATAGACTTATATCTCTCCCCATCATAATCATCAGTAAAACCATTATAAGCTTTATAAATATCACCTTTTTCAGTGTCATAAACTCTTTCATACCCTAATATTGCATCACTTTGCTTTTGGCTCATTATGTCATAGCTAGCACTTCTTTTTTCCCATGAAGACATTATACCATCTGAAATTTGATTGCAAATGTTTCTAACACTTTGGAAATTTGCCATTACAGCATCTTGTTGGTTATAAAACTGATTAATAAATGTTTCTGAAAAGTTTAGAGAAGATACCATAGTATTTAAATTTTCTTCCCAATCTATAAATTCATCTTTAGGTGCTGTAATAAATACTGTATTATAAACACTTAAATAATATATATCAATTTGTTTTCCTGACATTATATCTTCATTAACATAGTATGGACCTGGATCATATACATATGCTGTAAATAATCCCTCTGCGTCTTTTCCATTACTATCTTTAAATGTTGCCCTTACTATATCTCCACCTAATGCTGAAGTTCCTAATTTATCAACAACAGTAAAATTACTTAATGTTGGAAAGGTAAATGAAGAAGTATTATTTATAGGTCCTAATTCATTAAAAATTTTATAAAATCCTTCAGTTGTTTTTTCTGATATAACTGGATTTTTTGCAAACATATTATTTGGATAGTATTTTTGTTGGAAATTTTTAGCATCTTGTGATTTATTATAACCTTCTGTTTTCATATTAAAAAACATTTGATATGAAGGATTTTGTGGATCATATGCTTTAATTGTATAATGTATATAATCACCTATTACATCAACTTTCCAGCCTTCAGGTATCTTCATTGTAAATAATCCATTATTAAATTCTGTAAATTTAATTTTTTTAGCTTCACTTTCTCTTATTTTAACATTTTCATTTTTAGAAGTGTCTTTATTATTATTTGTTGTTTTATTATTATCATTTTTATTTGTACTACTACTTGTACTATTTTCATTTTTTTCGTTACTATTTATTATATTTTTTTCTATAAAAATCCCCCCTATAATAGCACCTATAATAACAATTATACTAATAATTATTATAAATATTATTTTACTTTTTTTCAATCTATATACCCCCTTGTATTTATAATTACAATTTTATTATAACATATAATAATATTTTGTGTATTATTTATTACCAAAAATTCAACTGTTTTTTTGGTAATTGATTTTTTTAAAATTTGTGGTATACTATCAGTCATAAATATTTAATTTTAGAAAGGAACTAATTACATAATTAGTATAGGTATTTTTATGAATTTCAGTGAACAATTAAATACATATATAAAAAAAGCAAATTGTTCTTCAAAACAACTTGCAAATGCTTCAGGACTTTCTCCTGCTGTTATAAGTCGTTACCGTAATGGGGAAAGAACACCTAATATTAGAAGTAAACAATTAGATTTATTATCAGATGGATTATACACATTATTATGTGAAAAAAATATTGATATAAAAAAAGAAGAAATATACCAAAATCTTTCTGTAACATTAAATGATGTTCATATTGATTTAGAACAATTAACTAAAAATTTTAATGAACTTACATCTGTTTTAAACATAAATATAGCAGAACTTTCTCGTAAAATGGGGTATGATTCTTCTTATCTTTCTAAGTTTCGTACAGGAAGTACATTTCCATCAAAACCTCAACTTTTCATAGATGATGTTTCTAATTTTATTGTTACTAAATATACATCTGAAGAAAATTTAAAATTGATTTCACTACTTATAAATTGTCCTGTTGAAGTTTTATATAAAAATTCTGATTACTATGAACATTTAAGAAAGTGGTTTTCTACCAATACATCTGCTACTCAAAATTATGTTGAAAACTTCTTAAATCATTTAGATACTTTCGATTTAAACGAATATATAAAAGCAATACATTTTGATGAAATGAAAGTTCCATATGTTCCTTTTTATAAATCTACTTCTAAAGATTATTATGGTATTGAAGAAATGAAAAAGGGAGAATTAGACTTCTTTAAAGCAACTGTATTTTCAAAATCTACTGAACCTGTTTTTATGTGTAGTGACATGCCTATGGAAGATATGGCACAAGATATTGATTTTGGTAAAAAATGGATGTTCGCAATTGCAATGACTTTAAAAAAAGGGTTACATTTAAATATAATCCATAATCTTGACAGACCTTTTAATGAAATGATGTTAGGATTGGAAAGTTGGATACCTATTTATATGACAGGTCAAGTTTCACCTTATTATTTAAAGGGATATGAGGATACTGTATATTGCCATTTTAACTATGTTTCAGGTTCAGTGGCTCTTACACGGAGAATGTATAAATGGATACCATGATAACGGAAAATATTTTTTAACAAGTAATAAAACTTATGTGTCTTATTATAAAACAAAATGCAAAAATTTACTTAACAAAGCAAAACCTCTTATGGAAATTTATAGAGCTGAATCACAAGGTTCTTTTAATGCTTTTATGGTTTCCAATTCAAAATTAAAGGGAAAACGTAGAAGAATATTATCATCATTGCCTATTCACACAATTTCTGATGAATTGCTTTTACGAATTCTAAAACATAATAATATTTCTAATGAAGATATTAAAACCATAACTAAATCTGTACAAGAGCAAAAGAATTTAATTGCAAACATATTAGAAACAAGTATATTGGAAGATAAAATATCAGAAATTTCTGAAAAGGATTTTGAAAAAAATCCTCCTATTCTTTCTCTTTCTGATAGTTTTTATGAAAATAAAGTTTATTATAGCTATGACGAATATGTTGAACATTTGAAATTAACAAAAGAATTTCAAAAAACTCATTCAAATTATAAAATTAGCCATAATTCTAATATTGTTTTTAAAAATATAAAAATTTATTTTTTTGATGATAATTGGATTATGATTTCAAAAGATAATAGTCCTTCTATTCACTTTGTTATTCATCATCCCAAACTTATGGATGCTATTAATAAGTTCGTTCCCCCTGTTGTGGAGTAATTTTTTATTTAATAGCAATTTTATAAAATATAAAGGAGGCATAATTGCACATGAATTCAAATTTACTAAAACTAGAATTCGACAAAATATTACAAATACTTTCATTATATTGTAAAACTTATATAGGAAAAAACATAATGATAAAACTTTTACCATCTAATAACAAAAATGAAGTTCGGAATTATGCAAAAGCAAACATCTGAGGCATGTTTGCTTTTAAACCGCTATGGCAATATTCCTTTAGATGAAATTGAAAACATAACTCCATATGTAAAAAATTTAGAAAGTTTTATACCTCTTACACCAAAAGGATTACTAGATATTGCAAAGATTTTAAAAATTTCAAATGATTTAAAACAATATTTTGATTTTGCAAACACTGAAACACCAGAATTAAAATTTAGTTTATTACAATCTGAATTTGAAAATTTGTATTCAAATGTAGGAATTTATCAAAATATTATTAAAGCAATTTTAGATGAAAATACTATTGCAGACGATGCTTCAAAAACCTTAAACTCTTTGCGAAGAAATAGACGTAGACTAGAAAGTAGCATAAAAGAAAAGTTAAATTCCTTTATACACTCTTCTACTTATTCAAAATATATTATGGAACCAATTATTACTATTCGTAATGATAGATATGTTATTCCTGTTAAAATTGAATATAAAGAAAATGTAACTGGTTTAATACATGATATATCTGCAAGTGGCTCTACTGTATATATTGAGCCAACTTCAATATTTGATTTAAATAATCAAATTAATAATATAAAACTTGAGGAAAATATAGAAATAGAAAAAATATTAGATAATTTATCAAAACAACTTTATCCTATTATTGATAATATAAAACAAACCATAAATTCAATTGGAACTATTGATTTTATATTTGCAAAAGCTAAGTATTCTCAAGTAATGGATTGTGTTGAACCTATTATAAACACAGACAAATTTATAGATTTAAAACAGGCTCGTCATCCATTAATTAATGTTAAAACTGTTGTACCTATAGATATTAATTTAGGAAAAGATTTTACATCTTTAATAATAACTGGTCCTAATACAGGTGGTAAAACTGTTACTTTAAAAACTGTTGGATTACTGTGTGTAATGGGGTGTTCTGGTCTTCACATACCTGCTAGAGAAAACAGCAGTATTTATGTATTTGACAATATTTTTGCTGATATTGGTGATGAACAAAGTATTCAAGAATCTTTAAGTACATTTTCTTCACATATTGTGAACATTATTTCAATTTTAAAAGAATCAACTGAAAATAGTTTGGTTTTAATAGATGAATTAGGTTCTGGTACAGACCCTTTAGAAGGTGCTAATTTAGCAATAAGTATTTTAGAAAATTTTCATTCAAAAGGTACACTAACACTTACAACCACGCATTATTCAGAAATTAAAAATTATGCCTTAGTAACTACTGGATTTGAAAATGCTAGTTCTGAATTTGATATTGAAAATCTTCGTCCTACTTACAAAATTTTAATTGGTGTTCCTGGAAAAAGTAATGCTTTTGCAATAAGTAGAAAATTAGGGCTACCTGAGCCAATTTTAAAAAGAGCACAAAATTTGCTTACAGAAGACAATATAAGTGTTGAGGAATTAATAAAAAATATTTATGATGATAAATTGATAATTGAAAAAGAAAAAGAGAAAATTCTGCAAAATTCTAATCAAGTTGAAATGCTAAGAAAAAAACTTCAAACTAATGTATCTGATGTTGAACATAGAAAAAATGAAATTATTAATAATGCTAAAAATGAAGCTAGAAATATTTTAATTTCTGCTAAAGAAGATGCTAATAATATTATAAAAAAATTAAATGAATTATGTGAAAACACTGATACTAACACATTAAAATCTGCAAATAAACTACGTGATAGTTTAAATACAAATATAAAAAATAATTTAAATGAATTATCTAACAATACTTCTTCTTCTAAAAATTTAGAACCATTACAAATATCTATAGGAATGGAAGCACTTGTACACCCATTTAATATGGTTGGAACAATTTTAACAATGCCTAATAAAAATAAAGAAGTACTTGTACAATTTGGAAATACTAAAACTAATATAAAAGTTGAAAATCTAGAATTAATATCACACACTAAAAACTCTAATACTAACAAAAATAATTCAAACTTTTCAAATGATTCATATTCAAAATCAACATTAAAGTCAAAAAATATATCACCTGAAATTAATGTAATAGGTCAAAATGTTGAAGATGCTTTATTTATTATTGACAAATATTTAGATGATTGTTATTTAGCGAATTTGCCAACAGCAAGAATTGTTCATGGAAAAGGAACTGGAAAACTTAGAGATGGCATACATTTATTTTTAAGAAAACATCCTCATGTGCAGTCTTTTAGGTTAGGTACATTTGGAGAAGGTGAAATGGGAGTTACAATTGTTGAATTTAAAAAATAAGTTAAGAAAAAGACTGGCAATATCAGCCAGTCTTTTTGAGGTTTTTACCTAATTATACTATTTTATATTCATATTTTTTATTATTTTTGTTATTGGATTTCATTATTTTCTGTGTTATTTCACAAATTTCTTTATCTGTTTCATCAAATATAAGAATTACTGAAGAATCGTCTACCTGTATTTTGTTAATAACAAGTATAATTTTTGTAACTACTCTACCTTTTTTAGCCGAATATTCACCAAGTTCGCCTTCAGTCAATTCATAGAACATAGTACTTATTTCATTTGGTTCCAGTTCATATGCATTAACATAATGGTCGTACTGTTTTGCATTTTCTTCATTATTTCCGCAATACACTGTGATTTTAGCAAGCTTTCTTATATTATCATTTATCTGCTTTTCCTCTTTTTCAGACATTTCAATAAGCTCTGAGTTTTCTTTCAAACTTTTTTCAAGCTCACTCATATCTTCTTCTATTTTTGATGCTATTTTTTTTGCTTTCTCAACTGCTTTAGCAAGTTCGTTCATATTATTTTCAGCATCATTTGTAAGTTTTTTAATTTTTGCACTGATGTCTTCCTTGGTTTTCAAAAGCTCATTTTTATATTCTTTATTTTTTTCTTTCTTTTCAAGCCATTCTTCAAGTTCTGTAATTTCCTTTTTTTCAGAAACAGCATTATTTTCAGCATTTTCAGAGTTATTTTTTTCTGGAGCATTTTTTGGAGCATTTTTTGGTGCATTATTTTCCATATTCATAATAGAATTAACCGGAATAAATTTTGCTTCTCCAACATTAATATTTTCTGAATATTCGCTAATGGCATTTCTGGCATTTTCTACAAGTTTTTTAAACTCTTTTGAAACATTTTCAGTTTCATTCATCTTTTTCTCTTCCTTTGCTTTTCTCTCTTCAGCCTTTTTGGTATTTTCATCGATTTTAGAGATAAGCTCTTTCGGAGTTGAGTCTTCAAACTTATAAAGTTTATAAAGTTTCTCTGTAAATCTTTCTTTGCTTGTGCAGTTAAAGAAAGTAACCATCTGGTTCCATGTCCAGCCTTTGCGAACCTTATCACGAATTCTGCCAGCTTCGAATCTGTTAGCATTCATATTTTTATCCTCCTATATTTTTCAGGGTTTCCAATATGCTTTTAAGTCTTTCCATAGTTTCGTATGCTTCTTTACTAACTTCTTCAAAAGTTTTTTTACTTTTTTTAGAACTTTCTACATCTTCCTTTTTTGTATTAACAACACTTTTTCTAACGGAATATGTATATTTATCCACTCCATTGATTTCCTCGAAATTTCTTACTTTTTTGTAAAGTGTGGATCTGCCAATTCCAAGTATTTTGGCTATCTGTTTAACAGATTTACCTTTCTTCCAGAGAACATCAAATTCTTTGGCTTGACTTTTCATTAATTCTGGCTTTTCTTCATTCATTTTAACTCCTTTTGCTAAAAGTTTCCAATAACGTATGATTTTTTATTTAGGTAAATTATCGACCTCCTTAATGTTATAATGCAACTATTATATCACTTCTAGCATTTTATGTCAACACTTTTTCAAAAAAAAAAAGAGCCAACCATTATGGTCAGCTCAATTGGGATTATTATTTTTCTTTTATCACGCATTTGCATTTCATAATATCTGCCAAAAATCTGGATATTTCACTATCTTTTTCAAACACCAACTGTATCTGACGATTCTCAAAATCCTTTTCGATTATTGAAATACAAACCAAAATTTCTGCAACCTTTTTCAGGCTTTTCGCCTTCAATTCTTCTGCATGTTTACAAATTTCTGGATTGCAAAGCAATTCATCTATTTTCTTGATGACCACTTCTTTTTCAAACTCAAAATCTTTCAATTTTCCATCTGAACTTATATCTTCAATAGAATCGCAAACCAAACTGTATTTTTTATATTTTTCAATTTGCTCTTCAATAGAATTTTTTTCGTCTTTGCATAATTTAAGAAATTCAGAGTTTTCAGCAATTTTTTCGTTTGCATCTGCTATTATTATTCCAAATTCCTCTGCCTGCTTTTTGTATGATGTTACAATATTTTCTATCTCATGCAACTTATCATACACTTCACTTAATTTTGTAATTGCATTATGCTTCTGACTAAAAAGTTTCTTTTTTTCACTTTCAAAGTAACAAATTTCCTTAACAACATTTTCCAAGTTAATTGTAAGTGCATCTAATACATCTTCACTTTTACTTGATGCAACATTATTATTTATTGGTACAATTTCTTCAATTTCTTCAATGTTCAGGTTAACATCTTCAACATTATTTTTAACATTGTTTTTAACCTTTTTTTCCTTTTTTGCCTTTTTGTTAATCTTTGAATTTTTTTCAATTCTTCTTGTAATTCTATTTCTATCACTTTCTCTGTATCTGTAAACTCTGTTTACTTCATGCTTCAATTCTTCTTCACCTTTCATTCCAAAGTAAGCAATAATCTGTTCTGCTCCCATATTTTTATCTAAACAAAAGTTGAGTGTCTTTGCATTAAAATTCTGAATCATTAATTTTTCCTCCTTAGTTTATGTTGTTAAAATTTAATTGTTTTCTTTAATGATTTTTTCTATTGAATCTTCCACCTGTTTTATTGAATTCAGCAGGTTTTCAAAAGACTCAAGCATTTCTTCTACACTACAGTCTGTCTGTTTTTTTACTTTGTCATTGTTTCTTCTCTGTCCTGGATGGGATTTATTTGGTGCTTCAAGATAATACAATCTAGTTGCAACATTATTGTTTTTTGCAACTTCCTCCAAATATTTGTATGTGGTTGTAATATGAATGCCATAGAATTCAGAAATCTCCTTGATTGATTTTCCATTTTCCCACATACTGTGAAAATTTTTAATCATTTCATTTACAGATTCAGTCTTCATTTGAATTATCCTTTCTTAGCAGTTATTAAGTTTTGAATGTGCGTAGTTTTTGATATTTCTATCAATCCCCCTAATATCATAATAACATTATTATAACATTTTTGTTATTTATTGTCAACATAATTCGTGTACTTTAGCATTATCAACAAAATAAACCTTATACCAAACTAAGAAAATATAAATATTATATAATTTTCTACCATGATTTTCCACACCTGCATAATGATCATCAAGCATTTTGTTAATTTTATCTTTATCAAAGAATTCACTTACCCAATCTTGCATAAATAACTCTTTAACTTTATTAAAATATTTTTCCTCTTTTATCCACATAAAGAAAGGAACTGGAAATCCAAGTTTTCTTCTTTTAGCCCATTCTTCTGGGATTACTTCAGCTGCAACATCTCTGAAAACCTTTTTTGTTTCTCCATCTTTTATTAAATATTTACTAGGAATTTTTCTTGCAACATTCCATACTTCTTTATCTAAAAATGGAACTCTTAATTCAACAGAATTAGCCATACTCATTTTATCTGCTTTTAAAAGCATATCTTTAGCAAGCCAAAAATGCATATTTATATACATCATTTGAGTAATCTCATCTTCATTTTTTACATCTTCATAATATGGTTTTATAATATCTGCATATTTTACTCCATTTTCTTTTAATTCATCACATAAAATATCTTTTGTTTCATCATCATCCATAATAAAAGCATTTCCAATAAATCTTTCAGATAAAGGTCTATCATATTGACATATAATTCTTTTACCTTTGAATTTCTTTTTAGTTCTAGCTTTTTTTGCTAGTGCTTTTCTAAAAGCCAAAGGTAATTTGCAATATGCTTTAATCCATTTGCTAACATTAAGTTCATTATATCCACCATACATTTCATCTGCACCTTCACCTGAAAGTACAACCTTTACCTTTTCTCTTGCTAATTTTGATAAAAAGTAAAGTGGAACTGTTGATAAATTGGCATGTGGTTCATCTGTGTGATATTGTACAAGTGGTAATGCATTAAAGAAATCATCACCTGTTAGTACTCTGTTATAATTATTTGTATTAAATATTTTTGATAAATCTTTTGCAAAATTTGATTCATCAAAACCTGTTTTATCAAACCCTACAGTAAATGTTTTATCTGGTTTTGCCATACTTACAATATATGAAGAATCAACACCACCTGATAAATATGAACCTACTTCAACATCACTTATTTGATGACATTTTACTGAATCTTCCAATGATTCTTTTACTTGTTTTTTATAGTTTTCATATGTATCATCTTGTTTTAAATATTCAGCTTTGAAATATTGTTTTATTTCTATTTTTCCGTCTTTGTATTTAATGTAATTTCCTGGTTTTAGCCTAAATGTATTTTTAAAAAATGTTTCATCTAATACTGAATATTGGAATGTTAAATAAGGTTTTAAAGCCTTTTTATTTACTTCTTTTACAAAATTTGGATGGTCTAAGAAACTTTTTATTTCAGAACCAAACATAAATGTTTTTTCATCTTTATAATAATAGAATGGTTTAATTCCAAAATAGTCTCTAACACCAATCATTTCATTATTTTTTATATCATAAATTATGAAAGCAAACATTCCTCTTAATTTATTAAATAGTTCTTCTTTATATTCTTCATAACCATGGACTAAAACCTCTGTATCAGAATTTGTTTTGAATTCATGACCTTTAGTTTCTAATTCTTTTTTTATTTCTTGATAATTATAAATTTCCCCATTGAAAACTACAACTATTGATTTATCTTCATTAAACATTGGTTGTGTTCCACTTGCTAAATCTATTATTGATAATCTTCTATGACCTAATGCTATATTATCATCTATGTAATATCCTTCTTGGTCTGGACCTCTATGTATTATTCTATCTGCCATTAATTTTATTGTTTTTTGTTTTTCGTCTTTATTTAATTTATCTATAAACCCTACAAAACCACACATGATTTTTTCTTCCTTTCGTTTTTTATTATTGATTGCCTTTTATTTATTTTTTATTGCTATCTAAAATTTATTTCTAAACTATTATAGTTTATACTATTACTGTATTTTTATTTAAAATTTAGATTTAAGTTCTAAGTTTTAATTTTTAATTTTTAAGCTTTAATTTTTAAGCTTTCAGTTTTAACTTTAAATTCCTAAAATAGTATTTAATTCTTTTTCAGTTAAAGACAATTCTTTACTATTTTCAATATTATATACTTTTATATTTGGGAATTTTTCTTGTATTTCACTTGCCATTTTTAAATACTCGTGTTGTTGCTTTATGCTATTTTCTGCACTAAATTTGGCATAGGCAGGTTCAACCTTTCCCTCTCTTTTTAATCTTGTTTCATACAAACTTTCATCTTCTAAATACAAAGTTATATAATATATATCAAAATCTAATTTACTAAATTTTTCTACTAAATCATTATATACTTCTGTAAAAGAATAATCTTTTTTTCCTAATCTACAGTAATTTTCTTCTGAAAAGAAAGTTCTATCAAAAAGCAAATTAATACTTAAATTTTCCATTTTTTCTATATATTCTAATAAGTCGTAATACATTTTTGTACTTTTTTCTAAACCTGTTATTGTAGAATCACTTACACCACTTAATCTATATAAATTTGTATGTTTTAATGTATTTCTTATATAATCTGTTATTGTTGTTTTTCCTGCACCTTGCGCACCTTCTACTACTATTATTTTTGAATTTGCCATTTTTATTACCTCTTTCTTTTTTGATGTCAATTTACGAAATATAAAAAAATTTTCGTTTTCACATTTCATAGCCTATATGTTTATGTGAATTATATCATATATAAAAAAAAATGGAATAGAATTATTCCATTTTTTTTACAATCTTATTAAAGTTACTCTTGTATTGTATAATAAACTAAAATTCACGATTAAATTATAACTAATTTACCTTATTTAATTTATCATATATTTCATTTGATTTTTTAAAAAATTCTTCTTTATTATCAATTAATTTCTGTAATTTTTCCAAATACTCATTATATTTATTATCATCTACATAATACATATTTATTGCATATCCATTTTTTCCAAATTTTTCTATTGCATGTTCTAAATTTCTATTCAGTATTTGTTGTTTAGTATATTCTGGATGATGCTCTTTCTCATAAGATATACATCTTTCAAAATATTTATCAATATCCAAACATTTATCTGCAGAAGCTAAAATTCTTCCATATATGCTTCTTGGAATTTTTCCTTTTGATGACCTATGGTCCTCTATAGCTTGTTTTATTATTTCTTTCTCATCTTTGCTAAAAAACTTATCCAAATTTTTATCTTCCATCATCATGTTTGCAGAAACAATTTCATGATTTTTTCTATCTATATGGTCACCTATATCATGAAATGTTACAGCTGTATATAAAATATTGTAATTTAATCCAGGATATAATTCAGAAATCTCTGTTGCACGTTTTACAACCATTTCTATATGCTCAGCTCCATGAGCTTTGCCATTTAATTTATATACTGGTATAATTTTATTTTTAATATATTTTACTAATTCTTTATTAACATATTTTTCCATACTAAAACCTATTCCTTTCTTTGTTCAATTAAAAGAAAGCTCACATTTAGTTTAAAGCTATCTATTTACACATTTTTCCTATAAACTTAAACTTTCAATTGAACATTCTCCTTTATAAAACACATCTAACTTACTCATTGCTCTAGTAATACTAACATATAAAAGCTTAATATCTAAACTACTATTTCCATACTTTTCTTTACTTACATTAGAAAGTAATACACAATCAAACTCAAGCCCCTTAGCCAAGTATGAAGGTACAATAGAAATTCCAGAATTATATTCTGAATCTTTACCCCTAATTAGCTTAATATCTTTTCTTATTGTTCGTAATTTCTTTTCTAAATTTTCACACTCAGCCATGTCTTTTCCAATAATTGCAATTGATTTATCCCCCTGTTTTATATATGTATTAATTCTATCATTTATATTTTTTATTAATTCTTCTTTATTTTCAACTTTTTTAATATTTATTGAATTTTTTCTATCAATAACAGGTTCTCCTAATACAATATATTCTTTTTCATATTCTGGCAATTTACTTATTACATTATTTGCTACATCCATAATTTCTTTTGTGGTTCTATATGTTTTTTGTAATGTTGTATATACTGTTTTTACATCTTTAAATTCTGTATCTATAAACTTTTTCCAATTTTCTATTCCTCTATAATAATGAACTCCTTGCGCAATATCTCCAAGTATTGTCATGGAATTACTATTTATAAGAGTTTTTAAAACATCAAATTGAAATTCTCCATAATCTTGTGCTTCGTCAATTACAACATGTTTAATTTTACACTTTTCTTTTACTCCAAATAATTGTATTTGAATATACATTATTGGTGCTAAATCTTCAAATGAAACTTCATTTTTATTTAAGTTATTTAATGTATTTGCTTTAAGATATTTTAAAACTTCATTTTCGTTTTCCAAATAATTTTGTATGAATTCTTTATAATATTGTATACAATCTTTTTTTGGAATCTTACTTATATAATTTTTAATAATTTTTTTATGCTCTTTTTCTAATATTTTAATAATTTTATCATATTTATCATATAATTCTATTCTATTTTTACCAGTCAAATTTGCTATTTTTTGTGTACGCTCTTTTTTCAAATTTTCTATAATTTCTGGTGTTTTCTTTTTCAATTCCGCTGCTAGATTTTTTTCAATTTCTTTTATTCTTGTTGTGAAATTGTACATTTTATATGTATTTTTAAACAAATTATTTATTTCTTCATATTTCATAATTGTGGTTTTTACATTATTAGAACTAATATCATCATAATTGGTATTATCATGTTTTGAGTCACTACAGTTTATTTTATCATTTTTATTTTCTGTTTTATGTAAGTTATTGTACAAATTTATCTCATTGTTATCATAAATTATATTGATTTCCAAATCTTGTTTTGGAATATATGAATCTTCTACTATTTTCAGATAATCATCAACCATCTTTTTAAACTCAATCGAAGATTTTAATTTAGCCTCTTGTATCATAATATCTGTTTCAACATCATTAATTTCATTAAAATCTTTATTAACAATAATTACAAGTTTTTCATTATTATCAGATATTTTTAATTTTTTTCCTATTACATCATAAGCAAAATCTTCAAAAGTTGTTTGTTTTACATCATTAACTCCTAAGTCTGGAAGAATGTTTGATATATAATTTAAGAAAAATTTTGTTGGTGCAATTATCATAAATTCTTCTGGTTTGAACTCTTTTTCATAGTTGTATATTAAATATGCAATTCTATGTAAAGCTATTGTTGTTTTTCCACTTCCTGCTACTCCCTGAACGATTAATGGCTGATTAATATCAGCTCTAATTATTTTGTTTTGTTCATCTTGGATTGTTGCAACAATATTTTTTAATCTATCATCAGCCTTTTCCTCTAGTGCATTTTGCAATAACTCATCATTTCCTGTAACATTTATATTTACATACTTTTTTAATTCTTGATTCTCAATTATATATTGTCTTTTTAAAAATATTTCACCTTTTATTTTTTCTCCTAAACATTCATATTCAGCTTTTCCAACCCTTCCCTCATAATATAAATTTGAAATTGGAGCTCTCCAGTCTACTATTATTGGATATGCTGTTTTATTATCTAATAATGATATTTTTCCTATATATAGTTTTTCTAAGTTTTTTCCGTTCTCTTTAAAATCCATTCTAGCAAAATATGGTTTATTTTTTATTGATTTTATATTTTCCAATTTATGTAATTGTGATGCTACAAATTGTACTTGTGCTATGTTTTCTAAATCATAATTCATATCTGTGCCACTAAGATATTGTTCTAAGTTATTTTCTTCTTCATTTATTTTTTTAACAATATCTTTTAATTTTTCTTTTTCCTGTTTTAATATTTCCTTATCCACTTTTTTCGTTTTCCTTTCCATTAATTATTAGAAATAAATTTGCAAAAAAGCATCTCCCCTTTCTAAAAAAATTGACCAATCTCCATTAGCCTTTTGGACGACAAAAAACCAAATATGTGTTATACATATTTGGCATTTATATGATACTTTTTTTGTTTTCCTAATTAAAGTTTTTACTCTGGCATTTTGCAATATTTGCTGATTTTTATAGGTTTAATAATCATCATATAAATACTGAAAAATAGAGTTTGACTACTGTGTTCGGAATGGTAACAGGTATCTCTCTATAATTGGTGTTTATATTATCATAATTTTTTATAGTTTGCAATAGTTTTATGTTAACAAAACTTAATAAGTTTTATTTTTTCTTTCATTTATTCTTGCTTTACCATTAAATCACACATTAAATTTCCCTTTCCATATTCTCATGTTCAACTTTTCTAATTTCAATTGTAGGGCACTTTTTATCAACTTTTTTTGCATTTATAAATTTAGAAATATCAATATCATCAACATCATCATAATCTCTCATTTTTTTAACTTCAGTTTTAAGCATAGTTCTAAATTCTTTTATATCATTATAACTAACTTGTACATTTTTTCCATATTCAGCTGGTTCAGCATATAACTTAATTTTTTCCAGTTTTTCTGCAATTTGTTTATCTTCCTCATTACCATTTTTTAATTGATTTATTTTATTTTTCATAGATTTTTTTATAGTTAAATATGCTCTTGATAAATACTGCCATTCATTGAAAACAACCATATTATCAATATCTAAATCTTTATTTGCTTTTAATCTACTTTCAATAATTCCAATACAATTATTTGCATTTTCATTTGTATATTCAGATTGAGTTTCAAGTATTACATCTTTTTTATTAATTCTGCTATAATCCTCATTTTCATTATGTTTACATGAATTTAAAATCCATGCCATCAGCTCTGCTTCTGTCATTTGCATAATTCTTTTATTCAATATTCCATTTTTATATTCTGGAGTGAAGCTTGAAATTGCATCTTGAATTTGTTTATCATTTAATTTTAACTTTTCTCTTTTTATACAATCTTTTAATAACTCATCTTCAAGCTCTGGATAACAATGTAATATTAACTCTGTACTAGCAGTTTTTGCCCTTTTCCAACCTTTACCTCCACATAACATTATTTTATATGGATTATATCCACTTTTAAATAATTCATAAAACTTTGTTAATCTTCTTTTTATTGGTTTTACTGTTGCACCTAATATAATTGCTATACTTTTATCTTTATTGTTTTCATCTTTTGGTACTTTATTTATTGGATATTCTAAATTTAGTATTGGTCCAAATACTATATTAAACAATTGCTTATCGTCTAAATTGTTTATTTCCTCGTCTGTTAGACTTTTTAACATTTTTTTATTATCCATAAAATCCTCCTAATATGTTTTATCTTATTGTACATGTAGTATATCACATTTTTTTATAAATGTGCGATAATTTAAAAAATTATCTGTTGAATAAATCAGACTTATGTTAATTAAGTATAAAAAGTAAAACATATCTATTTCCTATTATTCAAAAAAACAACCCCAAATCATATTCAATAACATACATATGGTTTGGAGCTAATTATACTTTTCTTATTAATATACTATTCAATATTATTAAATTTTATTATATCCATTGTTTCTTTTCTTCTATAATTAATTTTTATTTTTCATATATTACAATTGTTTTTTTCTATTTCAATTCTTATTTTAATTCTTCAATTTCTTCTTTGGTCAACTCAGTTAAATCCATTATTTCTTTTATATTAAATCCTTGTTGTAGCATTTTTTTTGCTATTTTTTTCTTACT
>CAKPDY010000002.1 GCA_934149165.1 uncultured Clostridia bacterium
CCTGTTCTAATGTTAAATAGTCTATTTTGTACCTATTATAAGTAACAATATCTTTAAACTTACTATTTATATCAAATTTCTTAATTGCTGTTAATAAATCTATCAATATTTTGTTCATTTTTATACCTCCTACATATAATTATATATAATTATTATAAACATTTTTTAATAAATCACAAATAATTCACACAAAGGACAAAATTCATTGGTATATTATATACAAGTTAGCAATACTTACTCCAATTGCTAACTAACAAAAATAAAACATCCCCTTTTATTTTCAGTAAAAAACAGAGTATATAAACCATTGAGATTGGTTATATACTCATTTTTTATATTAGAAATAGCATTACTTTATTATATAAAAGTAATGCTATTTTCTTTTTTTATTATTTATTATATAAATAATTTTGTGGATTAACTGGTTTTCCATTTACTCTAACCTCAACATGTAAATGGCTTCCTGTTGAATTTCCTGTTGAGCCAACCAAAGCAATTTGTTCACCTGATGATACGTTTTGCCCTACACTTACCAATAATTTACTGCAGTGTGCATAATATGTTTCTATTCCGTTTCCATGTGATATGATAACTAAATTACCATATGTTCCCATTGGTGCAGAATATTTTACAACACCATCTGTTATGGCAAGAATAGGTGTTCCAGTTGGTGCTCCTATATCTAGCCCTGTATGAGCTCCTATACGTACACTTTCTATACTGTTAAATCTGGATGTAATTACACCATTTACTGGTGTAGTTGCTAAATAAATTCCATTTACTGTTTTTTGTTCTTTTTCTATATAATTGTTTACTGATTCTTCAATTTGTTGTTTTGCTAAAACAACATTTGTATTTTCATCTATTTTTTGTGCATCATCAACATTAACTGTATAATATTCACTAATTCCAATATTTAATTCTACATTTCCTGAATGTTCATTTTTTATTTCTGCTACTAATTGCTCTGCTTCTTCCATAGTATTTACATATGCTTTAGTTTCATTGTTAAAACTTACAGCATAGTATTTATATGTTGTTTCTGCACTTTCTTTTAGCGATTTTATAAGTTCTTCTTCATTAGTTTGCTGTTTTCTACTTATAAGCTCTAATTTATACTCTGGAAATTGATTTACTGTAACAAATGCAACATTACCATTATGTGCTAAAACTTCATTATTAACTTTTTCTTCAAATTCTACCTTATTATTTACATATCCAACTAGTTTACCTGAAATAGTAACTGCATATAAAGGTTTATACTTTAGTACAATAATCGCAATTATAATTAATATTAATATTAAAAATAAATTTACAATTTTAAAAGATTTTCTAGTATGATATATTAATTTTCTTTTTAAAATAAAAGTCACCTTCCTTTGTTTTTCTTAGCAAACTTTTTCTATTATAACATATATTGTCTCCAAATGCAAATTTATCATTCCTGGAAAATTTTTCCGTATACTAATTTTCGTAGAAATAATCCATTATACCGTTATAAATTCCCCATGCTAATCTATTTTGATAATCATCTTCTAACAGTAGTTTTTCTTCTTCTGGATTTGATAAAAATCCACATTCTACAATAGCTGTGGGAATTTCTATATGTTTCATAATGTATATATTATCTATTTTCATTGCAACTCTTTTATTTTCTTTTTGTATTGAGTCATTTAAATTACTTTGAATACTTTTAGCTAAATTTAAACTTTGTTCATTTCCTTCTTGAAAAAAAGTTTGCCACCCATAATATTGTTGTTGTGGAATTTTATTTAAATGTATTGAAACAAATATATCTGCGGAACTTTCATTTCCAATTTTTACTCTATTATGTATATCTGAAATTTTTTTCTGTTTTAATGTTTTACTATCAATGTCATATATTGCATTTTCATCTGAACGAGTTAATATTACTGTTGCTCCACTTTGTTCTAATAAGGTCTGTACTTTTAATGCAACCTTTAAATTGGTTTCTGCTTCTGTTGTTCCATTACTACTTTGTGCCCCTTCATCTGGAATCCCATGACCTGCGTCTAGGACTATTACTTTGTTTGAAACTGGAAGATTAACTGTTGCTACTGTTTGTGTTCCTGTTAAAGAGCTATGTACTAAAAGCACTGTTAATGAAATGCAAATCATACTTGTTATTAAAATTAATCTTTTTTTACTTACAATAATCATAATTAAAAACACCCCATATTATAATATATGAAGTGTTTGGCAAATTATTCTTTTTTATATTAACTTTTCATATTGCCTATGATGACTATAAATTTATCTTATGATAACATAAAAATATAGTATTATAAATAAAACTTATATTCAATTTTTTTAATTAATTTATATTAACCAATACTTTATCAATTACCAATATTGCACACTCTAAAACAAACTCCATCAATTAATTTCTTAACGTACTCTGTGTAATATTAAAATATTAAATATTGCACAAAGTAAAAAGATAAATTGTGCCTTAACTCGCTTACTTTGAAACAAAAGATTATTATTATTCCTTTTTTATGTACTAACACAGAAAAAGCACCTTAACCGGTGCTTTTTCTACTTTTTTGTTACTTGATAAGAAGTTCGTACTTTTTAATTTCTTCTTTCAAGTTTCTTGCAATAACTGTATTGTTGCCTTCAAAGTATTCTCTCTGGTTCAACAATTCTACGCCATACTTCTGGCAAATTACAATTATAATAGCAAGTGAACTAGGGCCAATCTCTCTCATTTTAGACAAATCGTAAAAATCTTTTCCATTAAGATCTTCAATATCATGAATATTCTTATTTCTGAGGATATTATAGATTTTTGTCTTCATAGAGTCTGAGATATCGTGCTGCTGTGAGAATATGCTTCTTACAGAATGTTTAGTTTTTGTTTCTTCATGACCTTCTCCGAGCATCATTCTAAGTCCTGCAATTTCAATTTTAAGGGCCTTAATTTCTGCAGTGAGATTCAACATTTCCTGCATAAGCATTTCATTTGTAATGTAATACATTTTCTCCTCCTGTCACTACAGTGACGGTTTAAATGCCTCCACTCTTAAGAGTGTTTCGTTGGCTAATTCCAACTCATATAATATATTATACCATATTATGTAAATTTTTTCAAGTGCTATTTAAAATTAAAAATCACTTGAATCCAATTAGATTAAGTGATTTTTTTATTTTAATTATTATACTCTAAATATAATATATCTTCTGTGCTACCATCAGTTAATAGCACTTTTATATACTGTCCATTATCTTTTGTTTCTGTTCCCAAAAATTCTGCAACTGAACTATTTGTTACTTTAACCTTGTTTTGATTTATATCATTAGCATTTGGGTTATATATTACATATAGTTCATTATTGTTTGTTATAAAATACAAGTCAACCACATCTGCAGCATATTTTGCAACAGAATATAAATATTTAGCATTTGCATTTTTAATTTGTACTGCACCCATACCTTGACTTAATGAAATATCATTATTTTCAATTTGTGCAATCAAATCTTCTTCATGTGTTTGATAACCATAACATAAAACACCATCAATTAATGTTAGTTTAGTGTATCTGTAATAATCACTTTCACTATATGACTTATTGTTTGTATTATTATTGTTTTGTGTTATATTAACTGGTCTAACATAACCTTTTGTATCTATATATGATTTTCCATCATATTTACTTAAATTCTGTTCACTACCATTTCTGTCTTTTTCAAAATTTTCAAATATTTCTTCAATATTAAAATTATTATTAGGTAAACTTTCTATATATTTACTTGTATAAAATACAGTAACAATTAATAAAATAATTGTTAATATAATTCCTATTATAGCTGGAGCTTTAGAAATATTTGGTTCTTGTTCATCTTTTAATTTTATATGTGTATTTTTAACCTTCCATTGTTCAATTTTAATTGGTAACCATAATCCGTAAATGCCAAATGTAATAATACATAAAATCCACCACAATAAGTAATGTCCTATTAAGCTTATAGCTGTTCCATCAAATACAATTTTTTTGCGATTTATTACACTATGTTTTGTTATCCATTTTTGTTTATAACAGATTCCAAATGGATATAATAAACCTAATGAGATAATAGTTAAAATTTTACAAAATAGATTTACACCAATTAATCCTAACAAACCACCAGTAAAATAACTTTCACCTTTAACAAATTCTTCTTTTTCATAATGAATATTTGAGGAAATCCATTTTTGTTTTTTTATTGGAATCCAAAAAGAGTAAATTCCTAAAGTAATAATTGTAAAAAAAATCCATTTAAATTTTTGAACAAATAATGAAGCTCCTGTTCCTTCAAATTTTAATCTTTTTCCATTATAAACAGTATGTTCTACATTATATGCAATTAATAATTTTTCTGCCCAAGCAGATGCTAAACCTAAAGTAAATATTGTTATTATATAACTTAAAATTGAATATCCTATAATTTCTAAGAGTTTTCCATCGTAGAAAGAGTCTGTTCTTTCTACTTTTTTTGCAACCTGTACTTCATCATATTGTGATATAACATTTTCATTTTTTGCTTCAACTATAGTTGGTTCTTTTTTTTCTTCATTCATATAACATTCCCCCTAAATTTATTCAATTGCTCTGCATTTTACAATTAATCTTGTTTTACCACCATCACTACATGTAATTAAAGTCATTTCTTTTTTTCCATTAGTTATTTGGCTTGTACATGCTACATCTGTAGGTTGAACAATGAATTTATTATATACTTTATATTGTAATTTTTTTCCTGTTTTATCTTGAAGTTCTACAATGTCACCATTTTGTATTTTATGAAGTTTTCCAAAAAATATATCTTTTCCATCATAATTGTGACCTACAATACAGTAATTTCCTACTGAATTTGGTTCCCCTCCCCAAAATTTATTTAAGGCAACTTTTAATAATTCATCTGATGTTTCTGATAATACTGGGTAATTTATTTCAAGTGAAGGTATATTTAAAATAGAATCTACAATATATTCCTTTCCATTTTGTGCAACATATACATTATTTTTCTCCTCTACTGGCTCTTCAACATTTTGTACATTTTCATTTAATGCAACAACTAATGTGTCCTGATCTAAGGTTGTATTATCTCCATTTGAAAAAGAAATTCCATTTAATATATCTTGGGAAGTTCCTGCTGAATCTCTTTTATCATATTCTGAGTATATATAATATGAAGACAACATAATTACTAGCAATATTGATATTACAAACAAAATTTTATAAAACTTTTTTTTCCTTCTTAATTTAGGTGTTACATATATTTTTTCAGTTATTAATATCTGATTCATATAAGTTCCTTTCCTTCTATATATAATCTAATATTATTATAACATTTATAGTATAAAAAAAACAATATTTATCTAAATGTTTTTTGTTACCCAATCACTTAATTTAGCAAAATCTTCTATACTTAAGTTTTCTCCCCTAATATTTAAATTAAAATTTAAACATTCAAATGCATTTTTTGCTTGTTCTTTATTTTTAAAAATTCCACCATTAACTAAAGAATTTATTAATGTTTTTCTTCTTTGCATAAAACTAATTTTTATTAATTTAAAAAATAAATCTTTATTATTTAAGCTAATAATTGGATTTTTTCTGATTTTTAATTTAATAACTTGTGATTGAACCTCAGGTTCTGGAATAAATGAATTATTTTCAACAATCATAACACTTTCTGAATCTGCATAATAATATACACAATATGTAATTGCACCACTTAACTTATTTCCTGGTTTTGCAATAAGTCTTTGTGCTACTTCCTTTTGAATCATAACTGTTATACTTTCAATATCAAGTTCTTCTTCCAACAATTTCATTATTATTGGTGTAGTAATATAATATGGAAGATTTGCAACAATTTTTGCATTTTTTAAATTGTATTTTTGTTTTTGTTCCTGTATTAATTTTTCTAAATTAACTTTTAAAACATCTTCATTTATTATTTCAAAATTATTGTACATAAAGAATCTATCATTTAATATTTTAATCATTCTTTCATCAAGTTCAATTGCAACTACTTTTCCAGCATTCTCAAGTAATTCTTCTGTTAATGTACCTAACCCTGGTCCAATTTCTATTACTAAATCTTCTTTCGTAATTTCAGAAGATTCAACTATAGAATTTACAACATTTTCGTTAATTAAAAAATTTTGTCCTAAATTTTTATTTGCTGTTATTCCATATTTCTTCATTAAATATTTCGTTTTTGTTTCTAAACTTTCCATATATTTCCCCTTTTTATAGATTAACAATTAGAATTAATAATTATTAAATTTTACCTAATTAACAAACAATTTCTTTTCACAGATAAATCTTCTAAAATTTCTAAAACATTTATTGGTGAAACTTTGTTAACTTTTAAAAGTTCTAGAACTCTGTCTGCGACTTCTTCTTTTTCAATGCAATTAAATATTTCCTTTTTTTCCTCACTTATTACATTATTATTAACACATTTTTTTACAACTTCAATTCCATATTTTTGATTTTTGTGTTTTTTATTAACTATATTACTAATAATTTTGTAATATTTTAATTCAACTTTTCCTTTCTTCATAAAATATTCAGTATCATTATAATCTATTGATGTACAACCATAAAACTCTTTTATTGTTTCCATACAAAAAACCTCCTAATTTATTCAGATTAACTGTTTTTAATATATTCTATAATTGTTTATATTTCAAGCTTTTTCGTATGTCAAATTATTACTGAATATTACCAAATTTTACTTATTGTTACTCTATTTTTTATATTTCGACAACTTTTTTTATTTTTTATAAATAGCATCACAAATTTCACTATATATTTTATCTTCAACATTTTTTATTTCTAATTTATTAACATTTTTTCCCATTTGTTTTAACAAATTTATATTAGAAGTTAATTCATTTAGCATCTCTGATAAATTATGGCTATTTAATTCAGAATTTAAAATAACCTTTGCACCGCCTAGTTTTTCAACCACTCTTGCGTTATCTTCTTGCCTATTTGCACCAACACTTGGCAATGGTACAAAAATTGCGGGTTTACATGTAATTGCAAGTTCAGTAACAGTCATTGCACCACTTCTAGCAATTACTAAATCTGATAAAGCATACATTTCCTCCATATTATAAATATAAGGTAATATTTTACAGTTTTTTACATTATTTATATCTATATTACTTTTTTGTAATTCATCTTTTATAATGTCATACTGCTTTTGACCTGTTGCCCAAACAATTTGATAATTTTTATTTGCATTATTACTTAAAATACCTATAATTGCATCATTTATTTTTTTAGCTCCTTGACTTCCACCAAATACTAGTACAACAGGTAAATTTAAATTTAAACCTAATTCATTTATTAACTGTTTTCTTCTTTCCTCTGTTAATGTAATCTTTTTTATTTTAGTTGGTGTTCCTGTTACAACAACCTTTTTTGCCTTTTCCAGTCTATTTTTGGCATCTTCAAATGCCACTAATACCTTTGTAACCTTTTTAGCAAACATTTTAACAGCTTTCCCTGGATATGCATTGCTTTCATGTAATATTGTTGGAATTTTATTTGCAGTTGCAGCAGCAAATACAGGTCCACAAATATATCCACCTGTACCTATAACAATATCTGGATTAAATTCTTTAATATATTTTTTGGCAATTTTTGTGCTATTTATTGTTTTGAAAATATTTTTTAAATTTTTTATTGAAATTTCTTTTTTTAAACCATATGCTTCTATTGTTTTTAATTCATACCCTGCTCTTGGAACTAAATCATTTTCTAATCCCCTTGATGTTCCAATAAAAATTATTTCTGAATTTGGTTCTTCCTTCTTTATTTTGTTTGCTATTGCTATTCCTGGATTAATATGTCCTCCAGTTCCAGCAGCAGAAATTATAACTTTCATATGTTCCTCCTTTTTATATATAACATATTATACCTTTGAACAAGCCCTTGATATATTAAGAAGAATTCCTACATTACATAGTAAAATTAATAAAGCAGTTCCTCCGATAACTAAAAAACGGTAAAGCCATTCCAGTTGTTGGAATAGTTGCTGTTACAACTGCAATATTAATTATTGCCTGTGCTCCAATTAAAGTTGTTATTCCTATTGCAACTATACTTCCAAACATATCTGGAGCTTTCATAGCAATTAAAATTCCCCTCCATATAAATACTGCAAACAAAGCTATTACAAATAAACAACCTACAAACCCTAACTCTTCTGCTAAAATTGCAAATATAAAATCATTATGTGGCTCTGGAATATATAAATACTTTTGTTTACTTTCTCCAAGTCCAACTCCAAAAAATCCACCTGAACCTATTGCATATAAACTTTGTACCATCTGATACCCTGTTCCTTGTGCATCTGCCCAAGGATTAAAATATGTTGCTATTCTTTCTAACCTAAAACCACCTTTTCCTTTTATTTGCAAAATACCAAGTACTCCAAATATCGCTGATATTCCAACTATACCAGCATTTACAAAGTGTTTCATTCTACATCCTGCCATTATCATCATTGTAACTGTTATTATTCCAATAATTAAAGATACACTAAGGTGATTTTGTACCAAAAATAATATAGCTATTGGAGGTATAACAAAACATAATGGTTTTATAAAACCTTTTTTAAAATCTGTTAATTCTGATTTATGATCAGTCAAATATCCTGCATAAAAAATTATTAATCCTATTTTAGTCAATTCTGATGGTTGAAATTGTGTAAATCCTAAATTTACCCATCTTGTTGCACCTTTTACCGATACTCCCAATCCAGGAACAAGCACAAGTAACAAAATAATCCATGATACATGATATATAATCCAATAATATTTTTTATAAAATCTATAATCAATTTTTGAAATTACAAACATTAGTATTACACCAACTATTGCAAATGCAAATTGTTTTTTTACATATGTATAACTATTTCCTGTTGTTGACAATGCAGAAGGTGCACTTGCAGAAAGTATCATTATTATTCCCATTGCCAATAATACTAATACTGTTATACATAACGTAAAATCAAACTGATTATTCACAAATTTAGATACTTTTTTTATTTTTTTTCGCATTTGTAGTCTCCTTATCTTTATATTTTAATATTTTAAAAATAGTGAGGTTGGAAAAGGTATATATGGTTTTTCTTTTTCCAACCTCACCTACTTTCTTTAAAATTACTAAATTACATTAATAGCAACAATAGAAAGAATTAAAGTAATTATACTAAATACTGATACTATTTTGTTCTCATTCCATCCACTTAATTCAAAATGATGGTGTATAGGTGCCATTTTAAAAATTCTATTACCTGTTTTTTTAAAATATGCAACCTGCATCATTACTGAAATTGTTTCAATTATAGGAATAAATGCTAATATTATTAAAATAAATGGCATTTTCATATATAAAGAAATTCCAGCTATTGCACCACCTAAAAGAAGTGAACCTGTATCTCCCATAAAAACTTTTGCTGGATGTAAATTAAATAATAAAAATCCTAAACATGCTCCTATTAATACACATCCTATTAAAGTTACTTCTTTTATTCCCATCATAATACTTATAACTGTTAATGCTGTAATTATAATTGTTGTAACACTTGTTGATAATCCATCAATTCCATCTGTTAAATTAACAGCATTTGTTGTACCTAATAAAACAAAAATTGCAAATGGTATATATATCCAAATTGGTAATTCAATATATTGCTTTATAATTGGTATATATGTTTGTGTACCTATTGATAAAAAATTTACTAAATACAGTGTAAATGCCACAGCAACAATTAATAATCCTATCATTTTATATGCTGGTTTTAATCCTTCAGTATTCTTAAATACAAGTTTTTTAAAATCATCTATAAATCCTATTAATCCAAATCCTACTGTAACAAAAGCAAGAGGTAACATATTTTTTGCAACTTCTGGTTCTGCTATAACATACATTTTATATAAAAATACTGTCATAATAGTTATTGTTACAGCCATTATAATTCCACCCATTGTAGGAGTTCCTTGTTTTTTCAAATGAGATTTTGGTCCATCATCTCTTTCTATTTGACCAACCTTTAATCTTCTTAAAATTGGTACTATTATTATAGATGATATTACACTAACTGCAAACGCTATTAATACTACCTTTATTTGAAATTCCATCTTTTGAATTCCCCTTTCTTACTGTTATATATTGCATTATTTATTATTTATTTAATTTTTCCATCAATAATATCATTAACTATAATTCTTTCATCAAAAGGATGTTTTACTCCATTTATTTCTTGATAAGGTTCATGACCTTTTCCTGCAAGAACTATTATGTCATTTTTGTTAGCCATTTTTATTGCATATTTAATAGCTTCAATTCTATCTACTATACATGTATATTTACCTTTTGTTTTTTTAATTCCTTCTTCTATTTGATTTACTATTTTTTCTGGTTCTTCTGTTCTTGGATTATCAGATGTTATAATTGTGAAGTCTGCAATTTTCCCTGAAATTTCACCCATTAATGGTCTTTTTGTTGTATCTCTATCTCCACCACAACCAAATAAACTTATTACTCTACCTTTTGTATATGATTTAACAGCTGATAAAATATTTGCTAAACTTTCTGGTGAATGTGCATAATCTATCATAATTGTTAATTCTTTTTTATTTTCTACCAATTCACTTCTTCCAGGTACTTTTAAATCTAATAAAGCTGATTTAATTTCTTCTGCTCCACAACCTAATTTTGTTGTAATAGCAATTGCTGCCAATGAATTATATACACTAAATCTTCCTGGTATATCTATTTTTATTCTTTCATTTCTTGTACCTATTTTAACTTTATAATCTACAAAAGAATTTGTAACTGTTATATCTTTAGCTAATAAATTACAATAATTATCTATACCATAAGTTGATATATTTTTTTCTGGCAATAATTTTGGTATTTTTGATGTTTGTAAATCATCTGCATTTACAAAACATGTTTTACACATATCTAAAAGTTTTAATTTTGATTCAAAATAATCTTTCATATCTGGATGTTCTTTTGCACTAATATGGTCTTCTGAAAAATTTGTAAATACTCCTATATCAAAGTCACAACCTGCAACTCTGTTTAATTTTAAGCTTTGTGATGATACTTCCATAACAACAACTTCACATTTTTCTCTAGCCATTTTGCTAAAAATTTGTTGCAATTTTATACTTTCAGGTGTTGTTCTATCACTGTCTTCTAATTTTTCATCACCTATATATGTTGCTATAGTACCAATTAACCCAACTTTTTTTCCAGCTTTTTCTAATATTCTTTTTACCATAAAGCTTGTTGTTGTTTTTCCTTTTGTTCCAGTTATTCCAACCAATTTAAATTTACTTGATGGATGATTATAAAAATTACAAGCACAAATTGCTAAAGCAAACCTTGTATCTGGTGCTAAAATTACTGTTACTTTATCCATTATTTCTTTTATTATTTTTTTATCTGCATCAATACTTGCAATTACAGCTACTGCTCCTTTTTTTATAGCTTCTTTTATATAATTATGGCCATCAGTATCAAACCCTTTTATTGCAACAAATAAGCCATTTTCCTTTATGTTTCTTGAATTACTGTCTATATTTGAAATTTCTATATTTAAGTCACCTTTGACTTTTAATCCTTCTAAACTTGTTAATATGCTTTTTAATTCCATAAAACCCTCCAGTTCTAATTTTTTTATATTATATATCTATTTTTTTAATTTAGCAATACCAAATATTTATTAATTGTTACAAGTGCCCCTAAATTGTAGAGTAGGCTAAAAGCTGACTTGTAATAAAACTATTCAACAATTACCCCACTTCCTTCTAAAATTTGAACTCCAGAAGATGGAATTTGATTTGTTACTACAAATTCATCTTGTTTTTCTATTTCTTGTCTTGTTGTTATTTGTAATCCACAATCTTCCAAAGTTTTTTTAGCTTCTTTATATGTAAGACCTATAATATTTGGAACATCGACATTCATTTTTATATCTTCGCTTGAAACATTATCCTTTGATACATCTAAATATGGTAGTGCTTCTGTTAGAATTTGTGAAGCAACAGGTGCTGCTACACCACCTCCTCCATGACCACCTTCACCAGTAGGATTATACATAACAACCAAAACAACCAATTGTGGATTAGATACTGGTGTTACCCCAACAAATGATGCAACATATTTATTGGTATTTACACCATCTTCTGATGTTCCTGTTTTTCCACCAATAGAATATCCCTTTACTTGTGCATTTTTTCCAGTTCCTTCTGATACAACACTTTCCATCATGCTTAGAATTTTTTTTGAAGTTTCCTCAGACACAACTCTTTCTTTTGTAACACTCTCAACATCTGTAACTTCACCATTTTCACTATTTATTATTTGTTTTACAATTCTAGGTTTTATGTATGTTCCGCCATTTGCTATAGTTGAAACAGCTGTGCACATTTGTATTGGTGTTATTTCAAACCTTTGCCCAAATGCAATTGTTCCGTAATTCTACTGGTCCAACTTTGTCTTCTGCAAGGAAAATACTTCCTGCCTCTCCTGGTAAATCTATTCCTGTTTTATTTAAAAAGCCAAACTTTTTTAAATATGAATAATATGTATGAACTCCAAGTTTTTGACCTATTCCTATAAATACTGGATTACATGAATTCATTAATGCTTCTCTTAATGTTTGGGCTCCATGAGGTCTGTAATATCTCCAACACTTAATACGCACTCCTGCAATTTCTATTGAACCACTACAATTAAATTCACCTTTGTTGTCAGTATCTGTAATTTTTTCTTCCAACGCTGCTGAGGCTGTAATTAACTTAAATGTTGACCCTGGTTCATATCCATCTGAAATAGCTCTATTTCTCCACATTTGTTGTAAAAGTGCAGATTTTTCTTCTTGTGGTAAATTATCCCAATTATTTTTTATTTCTTCATTATTTACTGTATATGGTTCATTTAAATTATAATTTGGATACCCTGCCATTGCTAAAACATCGCCATTATTAGGATTCATTACAATTGCACAACCACCTTCTGTACACTGATTATCTATACATGCTTCTGCCAAATATTTTTCTGCAATTCCTTGAATTGTTGCATCAATTGTAAGGACTAAATCATTTCCATCAATTGCTGATTCATAGTCTTCACCTTCTTTTAAAAGTGTTTGCCCTTTTGCATCAGTTATTTTTATAATTTTTCCTGTTTCACCTTTTAATTTAGAATCATACAAAGCTTCAATTCCATCTAAACCTTGATTATCACTTCCGCAAAATCCTATAATTTGAGATGCTAAATTATTGTAAGGGTAATATCTTTTTGTATCTTCATCTACATTTATGCCTGTTAAAATATTATTTTGTTCCATCCATTTCATTAATTCATCTGCTTGTTCTTTTTCAACTTTTCTAGCAATTGTTTCAATAGAACTTCTTTTAGATACTTTTTTTAATGTAGTTTCATAATCTACATTAAAAATTTCTGATAATGCTTTTGCAACCTTTTCTTTATCTTCTTTAGCTATGTTTACTGGGTTTACTGTAATTGTTCTAACTGTAGCACTTACCGCTAATACTTTTGTACCTGTTGCATCATAAATTGTTCCTCTTTTGGGATTAATTTTTCTGTCAAGGGTGTGTTGCACATATGCCATATATTTTAATTTATTACCATCTATAAATTGTATCCATGCAATTCTGCCAATCATTAGATTTGCTACCAAAAATACCACAATTATTGCATTTCTCATTCGTTTTTTTCTTGTCAAAGTTCCTTTTTTTTCAATTTGACTAATTTTAAATTTATCTTTCTTTTTCTTAGCTTTCTTAGCCATTTTTCTAATGTTGCTCATTGCATTTTCCTCCTTAGAATAATATATGTAGGGAAAAATATGGTTATGCCAATTGGTAAGATGTGGAAAAAAGAGAAATGAATATTAAAAAAAATTACAAAACCACACATTTTCCATTGGCAATTCAAAAACATTTATGATATAATCCAGTAAAAAAAGGAGAATCCCATGTACAGACAAACTTACCTAGAAGTCGATTGTGAAAAACTAAAAAACAACATAATCGAAATTAAAAAAAATTATCCAAACTATAACTATTACTTTGGAGTAGTAAAAGCTAATGCTTATGGTCATGGAAGTTATATAATTAATAGCTTAATAGCCGGAGGAATAAACTATTTAGCAGTTTCTTCATTAGAAGAAGCACTAAATCTTAGAACATATAATTCGGAAATTCCAATATTAGTTCTAGAACCTATTCATATAGACTATATTGAAACCTGTATTCAAAATAATATTACAATAACAGTTTCAAACATAGAATATTTTAAAAATTTATTAAAACTCGAATTATCAAATACATTAAAACTACACATAAAATTAGACACCGGTATGAGCAGACTAGGAATTCAAACTAAGGAAGATTTTAATTTTATAATACAAAACATTCCACAAAACCCAAAACTATTCTTAGAAGGAATCTACACACATTTTGCTACAAGTGGAATACTAGACAAACATTGGGATAATCAATTAGAAACTTTTAAACAAATTACTCAAGACATTGATTTATCAACAATTCCAATAGTACATATGGGTAGATCTTTAACACTTGTTAATCACCCAAAAATACCATTTTGCAATGGCATTAGACTTGGAATAATAATGTATGGAATGTCACAAAATATGCCAAAAGCCACAGGACTTAAGGCATTTCTAAGAAATATTCGTAACAACTATACTAAGAAAAAATTAAAAATAAGTCCAACAACTACTACAAATAATTTAAATTTACAAACTTCAATAACTTTGTATAGTGAAGTTATTGATTTAAGAAAAATAAAGAAAAATAATTTTGTTGGATATGGTGCCTCATATATTGCAGATACAGATACAATAATTGCAACTATACCAATTGGTTATGCTGATGGTGTTCCTAAAAAAATTAAACATGTAGTTATTAATAACAAAAAATACAATGTTGTTGGTGATATATGCATGGACATGCTTTCTGTTAAAGTTGATGATACTGTTAAATTAGGTGATAAAGTTATTTTAGTTGGCGGAGATAAATTACCTGTAAAAACAGTTGCTAATGAATGTGGTATTAACAGTTATACTTTATTTACAGGTATTACAACCAGAGTTCCTAGAGTATATAAAGTAGAAGACGATTATGTTGAAATTAAGTATTAGTAAAATAAATGGTTTATAGGTATTTCCAATTTAAAAACCTAAATATATTATACAAGGAGTATATGATGTATTTAAGTTATACAATACATCATACAAGTAAAAAATATGGATTTTGAAATTTTAATAATTGGAACAGATGCAAATGCTTATTATATGGCAAGATGTTACCATGAATTATACAATAAAAAAGCAAATTTACTTGGCAAAAAGCCAATGATATATACAAAATATACAAATATTCTAAATGTTATTTATAATGATAAAATATGGACAGAGCAAGGTTTTTTAGATGCACTTGAAGATTTTAGAAAACAATATCCTAATAAAAAAATTCTTCTAATAAGTTCTAATGAAACATATGCTGAATTTATAAGTAAAAATAGGGACAAAATAAATGAACAATTTGTTCACAATTATCCTAATATTGATATAATAAATAGTTTAATTATGAAGGAAACTTTTTATAAAACATATGAAAATTCTGTACTTAATTTTCCAAAAACTGTTTATTATAATTGCAGTAAACCAACTGAAATATCAAATGATTTCACATATCCTGTAATTATAAAACCAAGTAATGTTATTGAATATAATCATATAAATTTTGAAGGTAAAAATAAAATTTATAAAGTTAATTCTAAAGAAGAACTAGTAAATACTGTAAATAAAATAGTTTCAAATGGATATAAAGATACTTTAATTTTACAAGAATTTATTCCAGGTGATGATAGTTATTTATTTGATAGTGTTGTATATTGTGGTAAAGATAAAAAAGTCAAATTAATATCATTTGCACAAATTGGTTTGCAAGAACATTCTAAAACAATGGTTGGAAATGCTGCTGTTTTAATAAATGGGTTTAATCAGTATGGTGATAATTCCGAAATGATACAAACAATTAAAACATTTATGGAAGATATTGGGTACCAAGGCTTTGCTGAATTTGATATGAAATATGATTACAGAGATAAAAAGTTTAAGGTTCTTGAAATTAATGCTAGACAAGGTAGATGTAGCTATTATATTACACCTATTGGTTATAATTTGGTTAAAGTACTTGCTGATGATTTAATTTATAATAAAAATATGGATTTTAAAGTTTTAGATGATGAGGTTTTACTTTCTTTTGTGCCTAAAGGTGTTATAAAAAAATATGTAGTAAATGATGTTTTTAAGAAAAAAGCATTGTCATTATGGAAAAACGGTGTTGTTAATCCACTAAAATATAAAAAAGACACTTGCTTTAAAAGAAAACTTTTACTTGCAAGACGTCATATAGATTATTATAAGGAATATAAAAATGGTGTTTGGGAAAATAAAGGATAAGTCTATTTTTAAAGGACTTATCCTTTATTTTCCAGTTTTAATAAAACCTTTAATTAATTTTTCAAAAAATCCTGTTTCTTCTTCAATTGTTATTTGTTCTGCTGCTGGTGCAACATAATCTTGTTTTGGCAAACTTACATAAATTTTTTGATTATTTTCTAATTTTTTCATTCCTAATCTCTCTTGTGCAGATTGCTCTATAGCTTTTAAATTCAAATTATTTTCAATACTTACTTCTATTTGCTGATTAGTTTTGCTTAGTGCTTCTAGTTCTTTTTTATATTGTTCCTTTTTGTTAAAACTCTCACTTATTAAAGAATTTTGATAACTAATAGCAAACAGCACAGAAAATCCTGTAATTAAAAACATAACCATTTTTATTTTGGTTTTTACATTGTTTCTAGCTTTAGCATTATTTTGTATATCTGCATTAGAATTAGAAACTTTTTTTACTTTTACATTATTGTTATCTTTTGTAACCTGTTTCCTTCTATATTCAGGGTTTTGTCTAGCTGGTACTTTTGTTATTCTTTCAGTACTTCGTACATCTCTATAAGAAGTATTTTTTGTGTTTCTATTGTTTTTTTTCATAGTATTTCCAGAAGTGTTTTTATTTGATACAGGTTCTTCTTTTTTTGGATACCTATTTTTAAATGGTGTATGTTCCTGGCTAAGCTTTCTAGGATTTGTATCATACTGGTATCCATAAAACCTATCTACCATTAATTATTTCACCTCACTCTTTTTCAAAAATTCTTAATTTAGCACTTTGTGCTCTGGAATTTTCTAACAATTCTTCATCTTTTGCTACAATTGGTTTTTTATTTATTATTTTTCCTAATGACTTATAATTACACATACAATAAGGTAAATCTGGCGGACATGTACATTTTCCCATTGCATCTATATATGCTTGTTTAACAACTCTATCTTCTAGAGAGTGGAATGTAATTATACATAACCTTCCATTTGGTTTTAAACAATCTATTGAATCTTTTACTGTATTGTATAATGGTCTTAATTCATCATTAACTTCAATTCTAATAGCTTGAAAAGTACGTTTTGCTGGATGTCCATCTTTTTGTTTAGCTTTAGGTATAGAAGATTCAATTATTTTAACTAACTGACTAGTTGTTTCTATTGGACTAACTAACCTACATTTACATATATTTTTAGCAATATTTTTAGAAAAACGTTCTTCCCCATATTCATAAATAATTTTTGCTAAATTTTCCTCTGAGTATGTATTAATGACTTCCTTTGCTGTTAATTTTTGGGATTTATCCATTCTCATATCAAGTTCATTTTCACCAATATAACTAAACCCTCTTGTTTTTTCATCTAATTGATATGAGGATACCCCTAAATCTAACAAAATACCATCAACTTTGTCTATGCATAGCTCTTTTAATATATTTTTTATGTTATCATGATTTCCATAAATGAATTTTACATTTTTATATTGAATTAAATTATTTTTAGCAGCTTTAAGAGCTTCTTCATCTCTATCAATGCCTATTAATATTCCTTTTTCAGATAATTTGCTTGCAATAACTTTACTATGCCCTGCACCACCAAGTGTTCCATCTACATATATTCCATCAGGTTTAATATTTAGTCCTGAAATACATTCATTTAATAGTACAGGTTTATGTTTAAATTCTAACACAACTATTTTACTCTCCAATTCTAAAATATAAATCAAAAAACAACATTAAATAGCATAATTAGTTGGTATTAATTAAAATACCAACTATAATGCTATTTTTCAATTGTTTTTCTTTTGTTTATTTAGTATATCTTTAGCATTTATAGTTTTTAGCTAAAAATTATATTTTCTTTTGTATAGTAAGATTTTGCATTTCATTTGGTATGTAAATACATTTTTGTAAACTAAAAACTTATCTTTAGAAATTAATAAAATTTCTTTTGTTAACTATTTATTTTTCTTTTGTTTCTATATAATTTGTCTTTTGAAATATATAGTTTATAGATTAAAAATTTTATCTTTTGTATCTTATAATTTTTTTCTTTTGTATCTTTTTACTTTTTCCTTTGTTTATAAAACCTTTTTTCTTCAGTAAATTTATATAAACTTTTGCAAGTTATATACCAAGTATAGTCATATTTTCAGCAATATCATCTGCTGAAATATTTTCACAACTATTGTATTTTTTCCACTTATCTTTACTCCAGAATTCGATACGTGTTCCCACACCAATTATTACTATTTCTTTCTCCATTGATGCATACTCTCTTAGGTTACTTGCAACTAAAAATCTTCCTTGTTTATCTATCTCACATTCTACTGCTCCTGATAGGAAAAACCTTACGAAATCTCTGGCATTTTTATTTGTTAATGGAAGTGATTTTAATTTTTCTTCAAAGTTTGTCCATTCTGTTTTGGAAAATCCAAAAAGGCAACCATCTAATCCCTTAGTAATTATTACTACTTCTCCAATACTTTCTCTTAATTTTACTGGCATTATTAATCTGCCTTTTGCATCTAAAGAATGTTCATATTCACCAATAAGCATATAGATTTAACACCTCTTATTTCCAAACTTTTACTTTTTTAATTAGTTTTGCGTTTTTTATTATTAACGTTCCACTTTTCACCACTTTGTTCCACCTATAATTGCATTGTAATATAACATTTTATAAAATGCAATACTTTTTTTGAAAAATTTTATAATTTATAATATTAACATAAATTTTATGTTACCACTAATTCTCAACATAATACTTAGTTCCCAGCATCTTATCAGGCAAATATTGTTGTTCAACATAATGTCCTGGATAATCATGTGGATATTTATATCCAACACCATATCCCTCTTTTTCCATTCCACTTGCAACAGCATTTCTTATATGCATTGGAATTTCACCAGTATCTTTTGTTGACACATCTTCTAAAGCCTTATTTATTCCCATATATGATGCATTAGATTTAGGTGATTTAGCATTGTATACAGCAGCTTCTGCTAAAATAATTCTAGCCTCAGGCATTCCAACCATATGTACTGCCTGCATTGCAGAATTTGCTACAACAAGTGCATTTGGGTTTGCCATTCCCACATCTTCTGCTGCTGAAATAACAATTCTTCTTGCTAAAAACATAGGGTCTTCTCCACCATTTATTGCTCTTGCTAAATAAAATAATGTTGCATCTGGGTCACTTCCACGCATTGATTTAATAAATGCACTTATATTATCATAATGACTATCACCATTTTTGTCGAAAATTGCCTTTCTATTTTGAACACTATCTTTTGCAATTTCATTTGTAATATGTATATATCCATCAGAATCCATTTGTGTTGTAAGCACTGCTACTTCTAGCCCATTTAACGCTGTACGTACATCTCCATTTGAAACTTCTGCTATTTTCATTAATGTATCATCATCTATTTTTATAGCATAATCTCCTAATCCTTTTTTATCTGTTATTGATTTTTTTAATACCTTAAAAATATCATTTTTATTAAGTGGATTTAATTTAAATACCATAGACCTTGAAATTAAAGCCTTATTAACTTCAAAATATGGATTTTCTGTTGTTGCACCAATTAAAATAACAGTACCATTTTCAACATAAGGCAATAAAGCATCTTGCTGTAATTTATTAAATCTGTGAATTTCATCAATAAATAAAATACATTTTCCACTAGGATTAAACATCACATTTTTTGCTTCTTCAATTGCTGATTTTATGTCTGAAACTCCTGCTGTGACTGCATTAATTTTTTTAAATTTATATTTTGTAGTATTACTTATAACCTTTGCCAATGAAGTTTTTCCACAACCTGGAGGTCCCCATAAAATAATACTTGATAATCTATCTGCTATTATTGTTCTATACAAAATTTTATCTTTAGCTAAAATATGTTCTTGCCCAACATAATCATCTAATGTTTCAGGTTTCATTCTATAAGCCAATGGTTCATTACTATTCATTTTTTATCTTTCCCTTCTTTTATATATTAATGCTTTTTATTACTTTGATAAAAACAACAATCCTTTTTTTATAATATCTTCAACAGATAATTCATCTTTTTCAAACATTTCAAATGCTTTTTCAATTTCTTTTCTTGTATACCCTAATACCTGTAATGCAGATAAAGCCTCTGCAATTTTTTCGCCATTACTTTCTTGTTTAGATAAAATTCCTTCTAATTCTTGTTTATCTGTATCTTGAATTGCATTTAATTTATCTTTTAGCTCAAGTATAATTCTTTGTGCTGTTTTTGGTCCTATTCCAGGTAGTTTTTTTAATTTAGCTACATCATCTGTAATTACTGCTAGTGCAAAACTTGATGGTGTAATATTTGATAATATAATTATTGCTGATTTTGCACCAACTCCACTTACAGATAATAATAACTCAAACATTCTTAATTCCTCATTTGTGTTAAATCCATATAAACTCATATCATCTTCTCTTACTTTTAAATATGTATATACCTTTGTTTCAGTTCCAATATTTCCTAATTTATCTATAGCAGTTTCAGACATAAAAATTTTATATCCAATTCCATTTGTTTCTATTACAACATATTCTGCTGTTTTTATTTCTAAACTTCCTTTTATATATGCATACATTTCAATATCTTCCTCCATTTTTCTTTGTTTTTATATATAATAATTCATCTTATTTTAAAAGTCAAATTTGATTTTTTTCGTAAATTATGCTAATATTTAATAGTTTTAAGGAGTGATTAAAAATGAATTCATGGTTAACAAGAACAGAAGGTCTTATTGGAAAAGATGCAATAATTAAATTAAAAAATTCACATGTTACTGTATTTGGTTGTGGTGGTGTTGGTTCATATGTAATAGAAGGATTGGTTAGAAGTGGTATTGGAAATATTAGTATCATAGATAACGATGTTATTGATATTTCGAATATTAATAGGCAATTAATGGCTGATTCAACAGTAATTGGAAAACCTAAAGTTGAAGTTGAAAAAGAAAGACTTTTAAAAATAAACCCAGAATTAAATGTTAATATTTTTCAGGAATTTGTAAATAGTTCTAATGTTCATAAATATATATCTACAACTACAAATTATGTTGTAGATGCAATTGATAGTGTTTCATCAAAATTAAGTTTAATTGAATATAGCATACAAAATAATATACCAATTATATCATCTATGGGAACTGGAAATAAACTTGATCCAACAAAATTTGAAATAACAGACATTTCTAAAACATCTGTATGTCCTCTTGCAAAAGTTATAAGAAAAGAGTTAAAGAAAAGAGGAATTAGTAATTTGAAAGTTCTATATTCTAAAGAATTGCCAACACGAAATGAAAACTGTTCCTTACAATCTTCTACACCATGTAGTATTAGTTTTGTACCTTCTGTTGCAGGACTTATTATTGCTGGTGAAGTTATTAAAGATTTAATTTATAATTGAAAAAAATATACTGCAATTTATTTAAATAAAATTCATACTGTGTAAATATTTTTTATAGATACACAGTATGAATTTTAATTTATTTTATAAAATATACAATTTTTAATTAGTTCTATTTCCTTTATATTTATAAACATATTTATTATTATCTTCATGTTTATATAAACTAGCAGCAATAATTGAAGTTAAAGGTATAGTTGTTAAAATTCCAATACTTCCTGCTAAAGCTTGCAAAATTTCCACAATAATCATTTCCATATTAAATACATAATTTAATGGGTGGTTTGCAGTTAATAATAAAACTGTTGATAAAGATCCACCTATATATGCTAAAATAAGTGTATTTGTCATTGTTCCCATTATATCTTTTCCAATATTAAAACCTGATTTAACTATTGTTTTAAAATCTGGTTTATCTAATTTACTTGCTACTTCATGTAAAGAAGATGCAATATCAATTGAAACATCCATTATAGCTCCTACAGCTCCTATTAATATTCCACCAAAAATAATTGCCTTTAAATCAATTGGTGATTGCAATTGTTGTAAATATGTTGAATTTTCGTCAGTTATACCTGTTAAGTTCAAAACACCATCCATTATTAAGGTTAAAATTCCTGCAACTAATACACCACCTATACATCCTAATGCAGTTGTTAATGTTTTTCTACTATAACCATAAACTAATAATACTGTACTAATAGTAATAAATGTACATGTTATAATTGTCCAAACATAAATATTTTGCCCACCTAATATAGCTGGAATATATACCAAAAATATTGATAAAACTGTAATTATTAATGATATAATAGTTTTTATTCCTTTTTTTCTTCCAAATAATAAAATTAATCCTAAAAAAATAATTCCTAATACTATTAAACCAGATGTTCTAGAATATTCAACAAATGTCCAACTTGAATCTCCAATTCCTTCTGAATTATCATGTATTAAGATTTTATCTCCTTGTGATACTTCTTTTACACTTCCTTTTATGTATGTAGCAATATTTTGAACTGCAATTACCAATGTGTCTTTTTGTTTGCCTGATGAAATTTTTGCTTCAAATGTTATGTCTATATTATATCCATCATTTTCTCCATTAATTGAAACTGGGGTTTCTTTTCTTTCAATAATTCTTGTAATAGTTGCATTTGAGTAATTTGGTTTATTTGCATTATTCAAAATATTATTATTTTTCATTGCAATTTTATTTCCAATTAATATGTATATAATTGACATTATTAATGCTACTATAAATACTACTTTTTCTTTCATTTATTTCTCCCTTCATTTTTTAATATATTATATAATACCATAAACATAAATTTTTTTGTATAATTTTTTCAAAAAAAGTTACAATAATACTAAAATTTACAAAATATTAAGAAGGGATGATAGCAATATGGAAAAGCATTTACTAATTACTGGTGTTTCTGAAACATCTTGGAAAGATGCAATAACAACTGCAATTACAGAAGCATCTAAATCAATTGATTATTTATCAAATATAAAAGTTTTAGAACAACGTGCTAAAATTAGTGGAAATAGAATATCAGAATATTACGCAGATATTGATATATCTTTTATAATTGATACAGAAAGGAATGGTTAATTTATGAAACCTATTGAAACAAAGCAAGAATATAGTGATTATGTTGATCAAAAATCTCCAAATTCCCCAATATGGAAAAACTGTTTTAATGCTTTTTGGGTTGGTGGATTAATTTGCTCAATTGGGCAAATTATTATGGATTTTTGTATGTATAAAGGATTAGATAAAACAAGTTCATCAACTGTTGTATCTATAGTACTAATTGGAATTGCAGCACTTTTAACTGGATTAAATTTATTTAACAGAATAGGAAAATTTGCAGGAGCAGGTTCATTAATTCCAATAACCGGTTTTGCAAATTCAATAGTTTCACCTGCAATTGAATATAAGTCTGAAGGATATGTTATGGGTGTTGGTGGAAAAATGTTTACTGTAGCAGGTCCTGTACTTGTTTTTGGTATTTGTTCATCAGTACTAATTGGATTAATTGCATGTTTATTTGGATAGTAAAAATATTTTTTAATTTTTAAGTGAATTACTATTGTTGTTAAAACATAAAATAGTTTTAGTTTTTAAAATGGTAATTCACTTACTAATTTTAATAACTAAAACTATTATTTTATAAACTGTTATTATAATTTATTATTTTTTCCTTTATTTTCTAAGTTCTTTTAAAACTTTAATTTCCTTTGCATACCCTGAAATATCATCTTGCGGAGTTTCCAAATAAAATGGTAAATCACGTAGTTTAGGGTTATTAATAATTTTTTCAAATGCTTCTAAACCAATATAACCTTCTCCAATTTTTTGATGTCTATCTTTATGAGAAGATAGAGGATTCATACTATCATTTATGTGAATAGCTTTTAATCTATCTAAACCAATTATTTTATCAAATTCATTTAAAACCTCTTCTAAATTATTTACAATATCATATCCTGCATCATTAACATGGCATGTATCTAAACAAACTCCTAACTTTTCATTTAAATTAACATTGTTTATTATTGTTTTTAATTCTTCAAATTTACTGCCTACTTCGCTTCCTTTTCCAGACATAGTTTCTAATAATACAGTAGTGGTTTGCTTTTCAAATAAAATTTTATTAAGAGCTTCACATATATATTTTATTCCCTTTTCTGTTCCTTGTCCAACATGGCTTCCTGGATGAAAATTATACATATTGCCTGGAAGATATTCCATTCGTTGTAAATCATCATACATAGTATTTTTAGCAAATTCTCTTATTTTTTCGTCCGCAGAACACAAATTTAAAGTATATGGAGCATGAGCCAATATTTTTGCAAAATTATTTTCATTCATTATATTTATTAATTTTTCAACATCTTTTTCATCTATGTCTTTTGCTTTTCCTCCTCTTGGGTTTCTTGTAAAAAACTGAAATGTATTAGCACCTATTTTTAATGCTTCTAACCCCATATTTTCAAATCCTTTTGATGCTGATAAATGACATCCTATATTAAACATTTTTCCTCCTTACTTAAGTAAAACTTATTATTTATGAATTTTTAACTTATCTATATTTTTTTGCGAATCTATTCCATTTTTAATTCTTTTTTTATCTTTTTATTCCAATTTTTTCCATCAACAATTCTTGCAACAAGAACTGTTGATGCAGTATTTCCTGTTACATTTAACATAGTAGCAGGTGAATCTATTATAGTTGCAATTATTGTTAATATTGGTAACACTGTAGCAGGATACCCCATCATAGATAAAATCATCATTTCTGAAATTGTTCCTCCACCAATTGGAACAGCACTTACTAATAATGTTGCAATTAATGCAACTAATAATATTTGTAATATTCCGCCTACTGATGATATATTTGTTCCAAATAAACACACTAAAAACATAATTTTAAATACAGTACCTATTATAGAGCCATCTTTATGAAAACTTGTACCAATAGGAATAACCGTTTCTGCAATATCTTCTTTTACTCCCATTTTTTTAGATGCTTCTACATTACCTGGTATACATGCAGCACTTGAACATGTTGCAATAGATGTAACTGTTATATCTATAATATTTTTCCAAAAGTTAACTACTCCAATTTTTCCACCAGAAATAAATGCATAAATAGAATACACTACTACATAAAAAATTATAGATACAATTAAATAAATTCCAAAAGTTTTAACATATCCTAAAGCTATTGATTTTCCAAAAGTTCCAACTAAAACTGCAAAATAACATCCTAATCCAATAGGTGCATAATATGTTATTATTTTTAGTACATTCATAATTACCTCATTTGCAGATATTAAAACTCGTTCAAATGGTTTAGCCTTATCGCCTGTCATATTCATTGCTATACCAATTAAAATTGAAAAAATCATAATAGCTAATAAATTTTGTTTTGAAAATAAACCAGAAAAGTCACTTACAGTTATAGCCTCAACTGTTCTATCTAAAATTGTTTTTTCACTTTCATTTATTGATTCATTTTCCACTAATAATCCACTTTTAATTAATTCTATTTTATCTGTTTCTACTAATTTAATAAAATATGTACTTACTATTCCTACTAAAACAGCAATTATTGAAGTAATTATTATTACTAAAATTGTTGTTCCAATAATTTTTCTTAACCTTTTAGGTTGTTTCATTTTAGATATTGAAGTTGATATTGTTAAAAAAACGAGAGGTATTATTATTACGAACATTAAGTTGATATAAATATCGCCAAAAGGTTTCAGCACTACTGCCTTTTCCTTCATTATACATCCTGTTATTGCTCCAATTATTATTGCGACTAATAGAATAATAGTTTGTTTGTAGTTTTTCCAAATTTTTTGCATTTAAACTCCCCCTCTCAAAATTTTAAATATTGTACAATTAAATTGTCATATATATTAAATCATTTTTGATATAATTTGTAAATAAATAAAAGTGATAAATAAAAAACTATTTACCACTTTTATTATTCTTTATTCTTCTACAGGTGCACAAACTGGGCAAACTCCAGCACAAGTACCACAACCTATACATGTATCTTTATCTATTATGTATTTATCATCACCTTGTGAAATACAACCAACTGGGCATTCTCCAGCACAAGCTCCACAGGAAATACATTTATCTGTAATTTTATATGCCATAATTTTCACCACCTTTCAACAGTGTTTACTTAAATATTAAATTATATTTCATCTGAATTATTTTTATTATCCATTTGTTCTAATTTTTCTAATTCTCTTAATTCCTTTAAATGCTCTTTTTCTTCTGGATTCATTTTTTTATTTGAACCATTTTTTATAATTTGTATATCTTTAGCATTATATTTTTTATAAAAATAATCATCTCCATCTTTGAATTTAACATTCACTTGTTCTTTTAATATTTCCACATTGTCAACAATTCCTTCACCATCTTCTGTTTTTACAATAGCACCTACTTTAGGAAGTTTTTTTAATTTATCTTCATATACTTCTTGTTCATATTTTAAACAACACATAAGTCTTCCACAATTCCCAGAAATTTTTGCAGGATTTAAAGATATGTTTTGTTCTTTAGCCATTTTTATAGAAACTGTTTCAAAATTTCCTAAAAAAGAACAACAACATAATTCTCTTCCACAAACACCATTTCCACCCATTCTACGTACTTCATCTCTTACACCTATTTGTCGTAATTCAATTCTTGTTTTAAAAATACTTGCTAAATCTTTTACTAAATCTCTGAAATCTATTCTACCATCTGCTGTAAAATAAAATAAAATTTTGCTACCATCAAATTTGTATTCAACATCTGTTAAATTCATATCTAATTTATGTTTTTTTATTTTCTCTGCACATATTTTTAATGCTTCTGGTTCTTTTGCTTTATACATTTCCATATTTTTTATATCTTGATTTGTGGCAACTCTTATTACTTTTTTTAATGGACTTACTAATTTCTCATTTGGTAATTCTCTTTTGCTAACAACCACTTCCCCTATTTCTTCACCCATTGCTGTTTCAACAATAACCTTATCACCTATACTTACGTCAAAATCTAATGGATCAAAAAAATAGATTTTTCCTGGTTTTTTAAATCTAACACCTACTATTTTTTTCATTAATTTCCTCCCATATGTTAAAAAGTAAATAATCTATACTCATATCATAATTACTATTAGCTATTAAACGTTGTTTCGTTTTTTCAACTATTTTTATAGAATTTATATATTTTAAACTATTTTGAAAATTAGTATGAGCATATTTATATAAAATTACATTTATATATTCTAAATAATTTTCTATATTATCTCTATTTTTGTATAAAATTTCTGCTGAATTAATAACATTTACTAGATTATTATTAATATTAGAAAATATATTTTCTATTTTAATATAATCTTCTATTTTATCCTTAATACTTAAGCACTTTCCAATACTTCCATCACACATTTTTAAAATATTGTCATTTATTTTTTCAATATTACAATTTTCTTTTAAAAATTTTTGTATTTCAGTATTATTTATTTTTTCAAAAACAATTTTCATACATCTTGATTTTATTGTGTTTAGTATTTTACTTTCATTGCTTACTATTAATATAATAACTATATATTCTGGTGGTTCTTCCAACGTTTTTAATAAACAGTTTTGTGATTCTTTTGTCATTAAATCTGCATCATTTATTACATATATTTTTTTATTAGAATTTACTGGTTTTTCATATACATTTGATTGCATTTGCCTTACTTGTTCAATTTTTATATTTTTTCCATCTGGTTCTATATATATGTAATTTGGATTGTTGTTACTTGCAAATTCTATACAAGATTTACAACTACCACATTCTTCTTCTAAAAAATTTTCACATAAAATCATTTTAGCAAATTGTTCAGCAATAATCTTTTTTCCAATTCCTGGTTCACCTATGAACATATAGCTATGTAAAATTGTATTGTTTTGTATTGATTTAGATAGTGTTTTTTTTACATTATCATTTCCAATTATATTATTAAAACTCATAAGTTCACCGCCTAAAAATTATTTTAATCCACTTATTTTATTTAATGGCCAAAATCTAAATACAGCTATACTTTCGATTCTTTCTAAAGGAATACAGCCAAATCTTCTACTATCTGTAGATTCTCCCCTATTATCACCTAATAAATATAATGTGTTTTCTGGAACAATAATATCTACAAATAGTCCTTGTAAATCTTCTGTTACAACTTGTTCTTGTAAATAATCTTCTTGTAATTTTTCACCATTTATATAAACACTTCCATCTTTAATTTGAACATGTTCACCTGGCAAGCCTATTACTCTTTTTATATAACTTGTTTTTCCAATTTCAAGTATATAATAACCAAATTTTACAATTAAATCATCTGGATTATATTCATATACTGCTACCGGATTTTCATAATCTACATGTTCAATATCTATATATCTCTGTGTTGGTGCTTCAAATGTAACTATATCTCCTCTTTTTGGCATTTTATTAAAAGTTCTTCCCCATCTATTTAGCCATAATCTTTCATTTTGTTTAAGTGTTGGAAACATTGAGGATTGTTGAACTTTTGTTGGAACTCCTATAAATGTTTTTATTAGAAGTACAATTATAACTGCTATAATTATACAATACACCCATTCCATTATTTCTTTAGCCTTACTTTTATTTCCCATTTGTTAAGACTTCCTTTCTATTACAATTTTTACAATAATTATAAAAATTATATAATAAAATATTTTTTTTTTCAAGTATTTTGGTAAAAGTTAAGGAACCCATTTGGGTTCCTTTATTCTTATTTTTTTGTAGGTATACGAATAACTACTTCTGTTCCTTTACCCACTTCACTTTTTATATCTATACTTCCATTATTTTGATTTAAAATTTCCTTTGCAATTGACAAACCAAGACCAGTTCCTCCAAGTTCTCTTGAACGTGCTTTATCAACCCTATAAAATCTTTCAAAAATTCTTGATAAATCTTCTTCTGGAATTCCAAGTCCATTATCAATAATTTTTATATATGCATCATTATATACAAATCCAACATATATTTTTATAGTTCCATTTTCCTTTGTATATTTAATACTATTTGTTAATATATTAAGCACTACTCTTTCTATTCCAGATTTATCTGCATACACTAGAGGAACATTTGCAGTAACTAAATTTTCAACTTTATGGTGTTTTTTAGATATTTCAATTTCAAGCTTTTCTTGGCATTTTTTTACTAACTCTCCTAAATCAAACTCTGTTTTTTCAGGTTTAATTTTGTTATTATCATATTTTGATAATGATAATAAATCTGTAACTAATTTAGCCATTCTTCTTGCTTCAGATGCAATTACATTTAAAAATTTGTTTCGTGTTACATCATCATATTCACCTTCTAATAAAGTGTCTACATATCCCATTATAGATGTAATTGGTGTTTTTAATTCATGTGATACATCTGCAACAAATTCTTTACGCATATTATCTAATTTAACATGTTCTGTAATATCTTGCACAACTGCAATTACCCCTGCTGTTTTTTTATTGTAATCCTTATATGGCACAAATAATAAATTAATATATTTATCATCAATGTGTATTTTTTTATCTGATGAAGTCCAATCTTCAAGATATATTATTTTTTCTAAATTAATATCTACATTAAATTTTGAAAAAACTTTGTCAAAATCATTATCATCTTGTGTTAAATTTAGTAATTTTTCTGCCGCTAAATTTTTATGTGTAACTTCACCTTCTAAATTAAAAGCAATAATCCCATCTGTCATATACAATAATATTGTTTCAATTTGCTTTTTTTGCCTGTCTACATCTTTTAAATGTTCACGTATTTCTAATGTTGCTTCATCAAATGCATACATAAACTCATCTCTTGCCTTATCTTTTTCTCCTATTAATTTTAGTTGAGTTTGTTCACCTGTAACAACTTTTCCAGCATCTTTAATTATATTTACCATTGTTTTCTTTATTATATTATCTAATATTTTTGAAGATATAAGAGTTACACCTATGAAAATAAAAATTGAAATACATAAATATTTTTTTGTTATACCTATTATTTCATTACTATTTGTAATATTTGCTATATTACTTACATATAAAAGCCATATTCCACTTATTAATATTAATCCTACTATTATAAAAATAAATGTTAATTTATTTTTAAGTGATTTCGTCATATTGCTCCCTCTTTCATTTATTTTCTATTTCATATATTATAAATATATATCTATTCTTCTTTATAATTAGATATATAATATCCAACACCTCTTTTAGTAACTAATATTTTAGGGTTAGATGTGTCTAATTCTATTTTCTCTCTTATTCTTCTTACAGTAACATCTACAGTTCTTATATCACCATAATATTCATATCCCCAAACCTTTTCTAATAATACTTCTCTAGTTATTACTTGACCTGGTTGTTTTGCCAAATATTTTAAAACTTCAAATTCTCTCAAAGTTAAGTCTATTACATTTCCTCTTACTTTCACTTCGAATTTATCTAAATTTAAAACTAAATCACCCACTTCTAATTTATTTGCATTACTTTCTTCAACAATTGGCTCTTCCTTAGGTAACTCAACTGTTTCAGATGTTATTTCAAGTTTTCTAAGATTTGCCTTAACTCTTGCTATTAATTCCCTTACACTAAATGGTTTTGTAATATAATCATCTGCTCCTAATTCTAGTCCTAATATTTTGTCTATCTCCTCATCTTTCGCAGATAACATTAATATTGGTATATTTAAACTATGTCTTATTCTTTTACAAACAGTTAATCCGTCCATTCTAGGTAGCATTATATCTAATAAAATTAAGTCTGGCTTTTTCTGTAATGCTATTTTTACTCCTTCTTCTCCATCATATGCTTCTAAAGTATTATATCCTTCTTTTTGCAAATTATATACTAAAATATCTACAATTGGTTTTTCATCATCAACTATTAATATTGTTCTCTTTTGTTTTGGCTTAATAAATTCATCCATTAAAAAAGCACCTCTCCTTTTAATGTTTATATTCTTATTTATATCATATTATTTCCCATTTCACAAGATTTAATTTTAATTATTTCTTTATTTAATACTTTTTATTGTAGAGTAGGCTAAAAGTAAAAAATGTACAGCTAATTTTTTATTAGCTGCACATTTTTTATATTAAACATTTTTATTAACGATCTATATCATCTATATCTGCCTTTTGAAGATTTGTAAGAATAGGTTTATTATATTTTTCAGTTTTTGCACATTTTCTTTCTATACTACCATTACTATCCATTATATAATCTGTATTTATAGTATGCCATATAGAATTTCCCATTTTACATCCAAATTTTACAATTTCATCTTTACTTGCATTAGCTTTTTTCCACTCATCTTCTGTTTTATATTCATTCATACAAAAAACTAAATCTAAAAAATCTTTCATTCCAGTTTTGTCTGTTTCTTTATAATCTTTTTTACCATACATAATTCCATTTAAAATAATTCCATCACCTGTATATGCAAAATTATCCTTCAATCGAAAATCTTTATTTAGATAATTTCCATCTGCATATGCATATTTAATTTTTCCCTTTATTATTTTATCTGCCATTTCTTTTAAATCACCTGAAAGTACATATTCAACAACTTCACATTCTGCTTCCTGTTTTTTTAATTCATCTTCATATGTTATATTTTTTTTGGTATTAATTTCATCAATACATTTAACATTTGCATAAAATTCCGCAAACCTTTCTCTCTCATCTTTTTCGCATTTTACAAATTTCGCTTTTTCATCTTCAATTATATTAAATTCATATTTTTCTGATTCATCTTCAACTGCCATAGTTATATTATTTTGATTTTGTATTATTTCATGATTTTTTATAGCTTTGTTTCCTGCTACTAATGATGATGCTAACACCGTACTAAATAATACTGCTGCCATTCTTCTTCTTAATATATACTTTTTTGCATTTTTTGATTTTTTTATTGTCTTATTTTTTGAGATAGTTAATTTGCTTTTTTTCATATTTTCTATTTCAAGTTCTCTTTTTCTTTCTCCTAACATTCTTCTAGGTTGCTCACTATACATTTTTAATTCTTTTCCTGACATATCATTTGTATTTTTAGGAATAATGTCATATTTGCATTCAAAAGTATTTAAATCTTTTAAATCTTTCATATAATTTCCCCCTTCATATATTCCTAATTATACCATATTTACATAATTTAGTCAATTTATTACATAAAAATCTCGATTTCATTAACATTACCATCTGGATTTAATTTTATTTTTTTATCTTCAACTTCAATACCATTTAATATAACTTTTTCGACTGTATTAGTTCTTCCATTTGGATTTTTAACCTTTATGTTATATATACTTTCTCCATATTTATATCTTATACTATACTCCTTCCATTCACTTGAAATTGATGGCGAAAAATCTATATAACCATTTTCAATGTTCAAACCTAAAATATATTTAATTCCCGCAATATACATCCAACTACTTGAACCTGTATACCAAGTCCAACCACCTCTTCCTGCTAAATTACCGCACACCATATACATCAGCAGGAATTACATATGGTTCTACTTTATATTTCATAGCTGAATTTTTTGTTTTTGAATGTTCTATTGGATTAATCATTCTAAAAAATTCAACAGCTTTATCCCCAAAACCTAGTAGTGCTTCTGCAATTATTACCCAAATAGCAGCATGTGTGTATTGCCCACCATTTTCTCTTGTCCCAGGAATATATGCCTTAATATATCCTGGTTCTAAATTTCCTTTATCAAAAGGAGGATCCAACAATTTTATTATTCCATTTTCTTTATCCAATAAATGATTTTCTAAACTTTCCATTGAAATGAATTTCTTATCATTATCAGCCATATTAGAAATTACACACCAACTCTGTGCTATACTATCTATTTTACATTCATCATTTTGAATACTTCCAAGTACACTTCCATTATCCATAAATGCACGCTTAAACCATCTTCCATCCCATGCATTTGTGTTTAATGATTTTTTTAATTTTTGAATAATTTGTTTATATTCTTCTGATTTTTTATTTTCTTGTATATTCAATTTATTTTCCATATATTCACATATATCAGAAAATTTTACTAATACATTGCACAAGAAAAATCCTAACCAAACACTTTCACCTTTTCCTTTATTTCCAACAGTGCTAAATCCATCGTTCCAATCACCTGAGCCAATTTTAGGCAAACCATTTTCCCCAAAATTTAATGATTTTTCAATAGCACTTATACAATGTTCATATATAGTTGCCTTCTTATCACTTGGCAAATACAAATCATATTTTTCATCAACACCATCTTCTAAAACTTTTCCATCTAAATAATATGTTTCTACATCTAATACACTATAATCACCAGTCATTTGAATATAATCTGCTGTTACAAAAGGTAGCCATAATAAGTCATCTGAAAATTTTGTTCTAATTCCTCTATTTGTTTCATCATGCCACCAATGTTCAACATCTCCTTCTATAAATTGATGCTTACTATGCTTTATTATTTGATTTCTTGTCATTTCTGGATTTAAATATTTTACACTTAAACTATCTTGTAATTGATCCCTATAACCGGAATGCTCCTCCTGATTGATAAAAACCTGTTCTAGCTAATAATCTTGATGTAATAGTTTGATACATAATCCAACCGTTTAACATTATATTCATTGATTCAACAGGTGTTTCTACTTGAACATTATTTAATAAATCAGACCAATACTTTCTAATTAATTCATTTTCATGATTACAATTATTTAAATTACTATATTTATAAGATAAATCCTGACATTCTATTTTATTTTCACCTGCTCCTAAAATTATAGATATTTCTTTATTTTCTAAAGATTCCAATTCAATATCTAATTGAATTACAATTATATTAGGTCTTTTTCCTAATGTTTTATTACTAAAATTATCTAATTCTAAACCATATGGATTACTAATATTTCCATCTCCAAAAAATTCATCTCTATTTCCTGTATATGACTTAATTTTTTCACTGCTAGATACAAAAATAATATCTTTATAATCTGTATTTACCATATTATTGGCAAAAATTGTATTTGAATTTTTATTAAATTCAATATTTATAAATTCATTTGTTTTTATTTCATCTTCACCTAATACAGGTTTCACATAATATATTAGTTTGATTCTTCTACGTCTTGGAGTTGAGTTTTTTAATCTTAGAATTTGAATTTTAGCACTATCTTCTTTTGGAACAAAAACCTCTAATTCTTGTTCAATTCCACAACTTGAATGCTTAAATTTGGAATATCCAAAACCATAAGTTACATAATAATCATTATTATCTGGCATTGGATTATACCCAATAGACCATACCTTTTGGCTTTCTTCATCTTTTAAATATATAGCTTCTGACGGAATATCTAATATTTGATTGTTAGACCACGCAGAAACTCTATTTAATCTACAATTTTTATACCATGAATATCCACCATATGATTCTGTTACCAATGTTCCAAATTTGTCATTTGCCATAATATTACTCCATATAGTTGGTGTATTATTTTCTTTATTTATCCTTAAACAATATTCCTTTCCATCTTGTGAAAATCCACCATATTCATTATAATATAATAAACTATTACTATTTAATTGATTTTCCACTTTTGGTTCATTTAACAATTCTATTTTTTCATTATTTTTTTCTGTATATATTTTAGGAATACCATCTTCTATATCATTTAATTGCAAATTCAAGTTCCCATTTTGTGCATCTAATACTATTTTAGAATATAATGAAATAATTTTTTTATCTTCTTTTTTTATGTTACTTAATACATATATTCCACCTTTTGTATTTAACATATATTCAAGTCCTTTATTTGAAATAATATTATGAATTCCCTCATTTACATATGTGTCATAATTTCCTTTTTCTTCATTTAAAATTACCAAATCAAATTTTATATTTTTTGTTCTATAATATTCATATGCTTTTACTAAATCTTCAATAATATCTATATCATTTATATTTTTTATTTTAACAAAAATTATTGGTAAATCTCCAGAAATTCCAAATTTCCATAATTCGTTAATAGAGTATATTTTATTTTCCATATTTTGTGAATCTTTATAAACATTTATATTACTTCCTAAAATAAATGTTAATAATTTTTGATATACATTTAATTCATTTTCTTTTAAATTTAAATATCTATTTTCTGCTTCAATTTTTGCCCTTGAAAGTTCAAAAATTCTTTTATTATTTTCCAAATCCATATATTTTTTTATGGTTTTTAAAACATAATCTTTATCATCTGAAACACAAATTACAAAATCTAATTTAATATTTTCCTTTGCTTTAACATCTATAGTTTTTCTCATTGCAATTATAGAATCTGTTATTAATTCAATTTTTTTACTAAATGGTCTTGAATTTTCAATTAATTTTGGTACACCAAAATTATTTCTTTCAATCAACCTCTCTTTACTTATTTCAAATTCAAAATCTGTACTTATTCCACCATTTCTAGGCTCATTTCCACATAAAGTTACTGCCATAAAAATCTCTTTATCATTTTCAGAGCGTTTTTTTCTTTTAACTAAAATTATATTTAATTCTGGTAAATATTCATACATTAAAAATAAATTATTAAAAGCTGGATGTGCATAATCTTGTTCTTTACTTGAAATAATTGGTTCTAGAACACAACTTATTTCAAGTGTTTCATCAATATTACCTAAATTTTTAATTTCTAATCTTCTAATTTCAACAGAATCATTTGGGCTTACTGTTATTTTTGTATCTGTTTCTATATTTCCATCATGCCTTACGAATTTTGCTACATCACCGTGCAAAAGTAACTGCATATTTATCTGGTTTATCTATATTTTGTAAATACATATTTGACCATATTTTTTTATTTTTAATATTTTTTAAATAAAAATAAATACCTTGATTAATATCTGATGTTTGCTTATATCTATTTATTAATACATCTTTATATTTACTATAACCATTACCTTTATCATCTAAAACTATTGTATAATTTTTATTTGAAATAACATTAAATCTTTCAATACTATTACTTACTTTTGTAAATGTTTTTTCTGAATAGAAACTATAATTATTATATTTAATTCTTTCAACTTTTTCCTTTTTCTCCTTAGTAATAATCACATTTTCAGGCATTTTTTCTTCTAGCAAAATATTAATTGCCTGCATTTCTGGATTTTGCATAAATCTTTTTTGTAGAATATTATTATTAAATAAATTATTTATGGATAATAATATTAAACCTTGATGGTGTGCCATATATGTTTTAACAGGTACACACTTTTTATTTTTACCAACTCTATTTGGTGTATAATCTAAAGATTCATATAATCCATATTCAGAATTCATGCCATTTTTCTCTAAAACTCTTATATTATCAATAACACTTTTTGGTTCTTCTGTAATTGCTAAAACAGAACCATATGAAGATACTACCATTTCATCTGCTAAACCTCTTTTTAATCCAAGCCATGGAATACCAAATGCCTTATATTGATAATTATTTGTTAAATCTTTTAAATTAAATGCAGATTCAGAAACTCCCCAAACTATTCCCAATTTTTTAGCATATTCTTTTTGGCTCATAATCATAAACTTACATGACTCATCTAATAAACTTCCTGGATATTTTGGAATATTTATATTTGGCATTAAATATTCAAATGCTGTTCCAGACCATGAAATAAGACCTTTATATTTATTTAAAATTGTCAATGTTCTACTTAAATTATACCAGTTTTTCACATCTATATCTTTTTTGGCAATAGCCACGATACTTGCCTGTCTTGCTTCTGATGCTAATAAATCATAATATGAATCTATTAATTTATTTCCTTCAACATCAAACCCTACTGAAAATAAATTATTTGTTTCATCAAATAGCTTAGTAAAATCTGTATTTTCTATCAAATTTTCTATTTGTTGTTTTATATCTTTTATTTTACATATTAAATCATCATTAATACTTTCAACACTAATTTTTTCAAATTCTGGTAGTATCTTAGATGTTTTATAATTTTCAACCGATTCCAAGAATTGCTTTACAACATATAAGTAACCTATTAAATTTCCACTATCAACAGACGAAACAAATCTAGGTATTAATGGTTCTAAAGTTTCTATATTATACCAATTATATAAATGCCCATTCCATTTAGATAAACAATTAACTGTATTAACCATTTTTTCTAATAAATTAACAGTATCTTCTAAACTTTCAAATCCTAAATCATAAGCCGAAATTACTGAAAGCATACCAAGTCCTATATTGGTTGAAGATGTTCTATTTACAATTTTAGGTTTTCTATCACCTTGATAATTATCTGGTGGCAAATAATTTGTTTTCTCATTTATAAATTCTTTAAAAAATAGCCATGTTTTTCTTGCTATGTCTAAAATATATTCCTTATCATTTAAATTAAGTTCATTTACAGGTTTCTTTTCTTCTATTGGCTTACTTAAATAACACATAATCGCTGGTGTAATAATCCATAATATAGAAAATATTAAAACAATAAATCCATATACATTAATAAAAGGAAAAATAATTAATCCTAAAATTCCACAAACAACATTTGCAAACATATTTGAATAATAAGATTTTATATCATTTTTTGAACTTTTTTCAGCTTCTTCTGCTGTAACCCATTCTAATAAATGTTTTTTACTTATTAGCATTCTATATAAACTTGTTATTGCTGCAGAAATAGACATATAGGCTTTATCTGGCAATGTTGCAACTGCAAAAAATGCTTTTATTATGCTATTTTGAATAGTTGTTTTATTTTTTATAAAAGTTTTCTGTTTTGTTTCTGCTTCTTTTTTAAAAATTATTTTATTAGCAATTTCTAATATATATGGCATTAATATACTTATAAATAAAAATACAATAACTGGCCATATTTTTATGTTTAAAAACATTTTTAATAATAACAATACTACTATACATAAAACTACAGAAACCTCTAAATCGCTTCTAAATATATTATCTAAAATTTTATATTTAGATAATATATTTAACTTTTTATTTTTAAGCCATCCTAAAATTTGATAATCTCCTCTAATCCATCTATGACTTCTTTTTTTAGAAGCCAAATAATTAGTAGGATATCCATCCATAAGCATTACATCTGTAGCCATTCCACATCTTAAATAACAACCTTCCAATAAATCATGACTCAAAACCGTATTTTCAGGAATTTCATTTTTTAAAACTTTTGAAAAAATTTCTAAATTATAAATACCCTTTCCTGTAAAAATTCCCTCTTCAAAATTATCTTGATAAATATCAAAAATTGCATTTACATATGAATCTGTTCCACCTTGACCAGCAAAAATTTTTGTATATGCACTTCTTCTTATTTCTAACAAACCAATACCAACTCTTGGTTGTATTATTGCATAACCTTTTTCAACTATATTTCTTTTTTTATTTATTTCAGGCTTATTTAAAATATGTGACATTGCTCCTATAAGTTCTAAACCAGAATTTAAAACTAAATCTGTATCTGAATCTAATGTTATAATATATTTAATTTTTGGTATTAAGGTATTTTTATTTTCAATATTTATTTCATTTATATTACACTTATTTAAAATATAATCTTCTATAGAATTACATAAAAATGGATTTTTTATATTACCAAGCATATATTCATTAAACTGATTTATTAATCCTCTTTTTCTCTCCCAACCTAAATAACAACCTTCTGACTCATTCCAACTTCTTTCCCTATATATAAAGTTAAATTTATTAAAATTTTCATCTGGATATTTATTATTTAATTTTTTAATTTCTTCTAAACCAGTTTTTATAATTTCATCATCAAAATTTTCTTTAGCTCTACTTCCACTTGAACAATCGCCCAATAAAGTAAAATATAAATTATCGCTTTTATTTGCAATATAATACACTTCTAATTTTTCAAATAATTCTCTAACTTTGTCTGCACTTTTAACAATTGTTGGAATAATTACCATTGTGGTACTTTCACTTGGAACTCCATTTTTATAATCAAGTTTAGGAATAATTTTAGGTTTAATTATTTTACTTAAAACATATTGAATTATTTGTACAACTATTGTTTGACTTGGCACAAAACACAATATGAAAATAATTACAGAAAACAGTAAATTTTTCCCCACATTATACACATATATTCCACTTAATAAACTTATTAAAATAGATGCAAACATTACACCTGCAATATATATCTTCATTTTTGTAGTATTTTTAGTAGATGTAACCTTTTTATTTAATAATTCAGACATAAGTTCAGACTTTCCATCTGAAATAAGGTAATATCCTATATGGCATTTTTTATAATCTTTTATTTCATAATTATTTTCCTCTAAAGCTTGTTTCTTATTCTGGGCTAATTCTAAACATTTTTTTGCAATATATAATTCAGAAATTTTTGTTTTTTTAGATATTTGTTCAATAACTTTTCTGTATTCTGCTCTAGTTTTATAATCCATTTTAGAATAAATACCTATAGGATCATTTTTCAAAATTTCTTCAACACCATTAATCTGTTCAAAAATTTGTAAAAAATTAACTCTAATAATTGTATTTATACTAATAATGCAATTTCCAATAGAAACTTTTTTCAAAGCCATATCAAAATGTTCTTTACGAATAACTTCATCTATTGATAAACCCATTTTTTCAACTTGTTCTTCTAAAATGGCAAGAAAACTATTTGCTTGTTTTCCATACTGTTTTAATCTATATGACATATATTCAATAAATGGATATTTCATCTCACCATAACCTTGAGATTTATTTACAGACATATTTGACCTTTTTCTATATGTTGCTTTTTTATTATTAGATTGAACATTTTTAAATTTTAATATATCTTTTTTTTCAACCAATCTTTCAATAATATTTTCAACTTTATATTTCTGAATTTGTGATGAATATATTTTCTCACAAACCATTCTAATATTTTCAACTAAAGCAATTTGCAAAAATGTTCCAATATTCCAAATTTCATCCATACTTAAATTTTTCTTATTTTGATATGCTCTTAATAAATTGCTTAAATTATTTCTATCAATTATACCATCTGTATACGCAACAATTTCACTTGCTAAAACATATATTCTTGCAAATCCTTTATAATTTCCATTTTCCAATCCTAAAAAACTAACATATTTTTTCAAAGGCAAATTTTTTATAATAGTTTTAACCGCCTTTTCAACAATATAATAGTTATCCAAAACCCATTCTCCTGCTGGATGTATTGGTAGTCCTAATTTTACGTGTTCTGTTAAAATATTATAAACTTCTGTAATATACTCAAAATTATCCTTTAATCTAGGAATTGGATATGTGTTTTTATCTGATTTATTTTTTAAAATATTATCAGATGCTAATTTTTCTAAATAATTTTCTAATTGATATCTATCTAAAACAGCTCCTTTTATACTTAAAACTTTATAATTATCCAAAATTGCCACCTCTTTTAAAAATCTTTAAATTTATGAAATATTTTCTCCAAGTTTGGGAATTATATACATTAAAGTTGTTAACATTTTAATTCAATTTAATTGTTTAGTTTCTGTATTTTGTAGAATACAAATGCTATAAATTTAGAAAAAAAGGGGTGGTAATTAGTGGCTCTTGATTTCGCAATAATTGGACAAAGATTAAAAAAAGCAAGATTAGAACAAGAATTAACGCAAGAGAATTTAGCTGAAAAACTAGATGTTTCTGTAGCGTTTTTAAGTAGAATTGAACGAGGTATAACACACATTAATTTAAATAGATTGAGCCAAATGTGTTCAATTTTAGGCATTAGTGAAGGTTATATTCTAAATGGAACATCAAGTTCTTCAGAAAATTATTTAATTTCTGAATTTAACGAACTTTTAAACAATTGTCCGCCAGAAAAACAAAAATTAATTTATAAAATTGCAAAAACAATTATAGAAGATTAAAAAAATTCTTATAAAGTTTATAAATTTGTTTATAATAAACTTTATAGGAATTTTTTATATAATTAAAAAAGTAAATATTGCATTAAATTAATAAATATGTTATATTTTCATATGGCAATTTTACTATTGCAATAACAATTTAAATAATTAAATTTTATAATGATAAATAATTAATTTTAAGGAGGTATATTATGGATTTTAAACAATGGTATGGTTTTAATAAAAGTGTAGATTGGACAAATGAAATTAATGTAAGGAATTTTATTCAATTAAATTATACACCATATACTGGTGATTCTACTTTTTTAGCCAAACCAACAGAAATTACAAAACAATTATGGGAAGAAGTTTTGACTTTATACAAGCTAGAAAATGAAAATGGTGGAGTTCTAGATGCAGATGTTTCAACACCTTCATCTGTTAATGCATATGAACCTGGTTATATTAATAAAAGTCTAGAACAAATTGTAGGATTACAAACAGATAAACCTTTAAAAAGAGCAATTATGCCAAATGGTGGAATTAGAATAGTAGAAAAATCATGTGAAGCTTATGGGTATACAGTTGATGAAAAAATTTCTGAAATATATACTAAATATAGAAAAACACATAATGATGGGGTTTTTGATGTTTACACACCAGATATTCGTGCAGCAAGAAGCTCACATCTTTTAACTGGATTACCAGATGGTTATGGACGTGGAAGAATTATTGGTGATTACAGAAGAGTTGCACTTTATGGTGTTGATTATTTAATAAATGAAAAGAAAAATGATTTATCTAATTTAAATCCAGATGAATTTACTGAAGACACTATTAGAAATAGAGAAGAAATATCTGAACAAATTAAAGCATTAAATGATCTAAAGAAAATGGCAGAAAAATATGGTTTTGATATATCTGTTCCAGCATCAAATGCCAAAGAAGCAATACAATGGCTATATTTCGGATATTTAGGTGCTGTAAAAGATCAAAATGGTGCAGCTATGAGTATTGGAAGAACATCAACTTTCTTAGATATTTACATTGATAGAGATTTAAAAAATGGTATATTAACAGAAGAACAAGCCCAAGAATTAATGGACCATTTTATAATGAAATTACGTTTAGTACGTTTTTTACGTACACCTGAATATAATGAATTATTTAGTGGAGACCCTGTTTGGGTTACAGAAAGCATTGGAGGAATGGGAATAGATGGAAGAACTTTAGTAACAAAAAATTCTTTTAGAGTATTACATTCACTAGTTAATTTAGGACCTGCTCCAGAACCAAACTTAACTGTATTATGGTCAAAAAATTTACCAGAAAATTTCAAAAAATTCTGTGCAAAAATTTCAATTGAAACATCAGCAATTCAATATGAAAATGATGATTTAATGAGAATTACATTAGGTGATGATTATGGAATAGCATGTTGTGTATCACCTATGAAAATAGGAAAACAAATGCAGTTTTTTGGTGCAAGAGCAAATTTAGCTAAAACACTTTTATATGCAATAAATGGTGGAAAAGACGAAAATTCTGGAAAACAAGTTGCTCCAAAATTTGAACCTATTACTTCTGAATATTTAGATTACAATGAAGTTATGGAAAAGTTTGATAATATGATGGACTATGTTGCTCGCATTTATATTAAAGCATTAAACATCATTCACTATATGCATGATAAATACTCATATGAAGCTCTAGAAATGGCATTACACGATAATGAAATATATAGAACAATGGCATGTGGAATTGCAGGATTATCAGTAGTTGCAGATTCATTATCTGCTATAAAATATGCTAAAGTTAAAGTAATTAGAAATGAAGCTGGACTAGCTATTGATTACAAAATAGAAGGCGATTTTCCTAAATATGGTAATGATGATGATAAGGTAGATAATATAGCTGTTGAATTAGTTAAAACATTTGAGAAAAAGCTAGAAAAACACCAAACTTACAGAGGATCAAAACCAACACTTTCAGTTTTAACAATTACATCAAATGTAGTATATGGAAAAGCAACTGGAAATACACCAGATGGAAGAAAAGCTGGAGAACCATTTGGTCCTGGCTCAAACCCATTACATGGTAGAGATATAAATGGTGCATTAGCTGTAATGAATACAATTGCAAAATTACCTTTTGAATATGCATCTGATGGAATTTCATTTACTTTTGCAATTACACCAACAACTTTGGGTAAAGAAGAAAATACACAAATAACAAATTTAGTTAATATTTTAGATGGATATTTTATGCAAACAGGACACCATATTAATGTTAATGTATTTAATAGACAATTATTAGAAGATGCTATGGAACATCCAGAAAAATATCCACAACTTACTATTAGAGTTTCAGGATATGCTGTTAATTTTGTAAAATTAACTCGTGAACAACAATTAGATGTTATTCATAGAACTATCCATGAAAGAATTTAAAGTATTTGAAAGGAATTGATATTATTAAATGGATAATTTAGTTGGAAAAATACATTCTTTTGAAACACTTGGTGCTGTTGATGGTCCAGGAATACGTTTTATTATATTTATGCAAGGTTGCAATCTTCAGTGCAAATATTGCCATAACAGAGATACTTGGAATTTGCACGGAGGCACCCAATATACTGTTACAGAAATTTATGAAAAAATAATGAAATATAAAAACTATTTTATTGCATCAAATGGGGGCGTAACAGCTAGTGGAGGTGAACCTTTATTACAAGTAGATTTTTTAATAGCACTTTTTAAAAAATTAAAATCATCTGGAATATCAACAGCTATTGATACTTCTGGAATGATTACTATTACAGAGAAAATAAAAGAACTAATTAATTTAACAGATTTATTTTTAGTAGATATAAAATGTATTAATGATGATATTTGTAAAAACCTTGTTGGTCACTCAAATAAACAAGAACTCGAATTTATTAAATACCTTGATTCCATTAATAAAGAAATATGGATTAGACAAGTTGTTGTTCCAACTATTACAGATAAAGAAGAAGATTTATATAAACTACGTGACTTTATAAATTCAATAAATAGCATAACAAAAGTTGATCTTCTTCCTTATCATGATTTAGGAAAATATAAATGGTTAGAGCTAAATGAAAAATATCCATTAGAAAATATTAGAACAGCAACTAACAGTGATATTGAAAGAGTTAAGAAGATTTTAGAAGGCTAACTTCTTAATTTCTTCTAGCCTTTCAATAACTGCATTATAACCGTACATATAACATTTATCTAATTTTTCAACATCTAATAAACCTACCTTATCTGTATATACCTCCAAGACAAAATCACTAGCTTCCAAGCCACTTTCCGAAATTTTACTTCCCATTATATCAATAGATTTCATAACAACATCCATAATATTACTCTCATCATCAATTTCATCAGCACGGAATTTTACAGCAATTACGCAATCTGCTCCCTGCTTTTTTACCTCATCAACAGGTACATTATTTAAAATACCACCATCCATAAATATATAATTATTATATTTTAACGGACTATAAAAACCTGGAAAGCTACTACTTGCACGTATTGCTTTACCAATTGATATATCATTAATATATATTTTTTTCCCTTTATGATTGTTCTTGCATAAATTGTTATAATATTCTAAATCATTAGGTAAACAATTTGTAAAAATACATTCTTTACCACTTAACATATCAACAGTTGGAATTACAATCGGCATTTTTATTTGATTAATATTGTTAATGTTTCTTCTATTAGATATTAAATTATACAAACTCTCAATTTTTTCACCATTATTAAAACCACTTACACCAGTTTTTGTTTTAAATATACAACTATGTATACTAGACAGCATAGGAGTTACATTAATTTTAGCAATTTCATGTGCATATCTTTTAAACAATATATAAATATGATATGGAGAATATCCCATTGCATACATCACAGCAATCATACTTCCACAACTTGTTCCACCAATTATCTGTGGTTTAATATTATTATCTTCTAATGCTTGTAATACACCTGCATGCGCAATTCCTCTTATTCCACCTCCAGATAATGCTATACCTAATTTCATAAATATCATCCCCAAATTTTTATTATGTATTTTATGAAATTATGTGCAAATTATCCCTATTTTATACATTATATTTTAACTTCTAATAACTCAAATTTTTAAGTCAATAATAAATTTACATTATTGACTTAAAAGAAAGATAAAAATTATTAAAATTGCAATAACATTTGTTATTGTCCCCGCAATTATTTTAGCAAAATTCACATTTTTTATATTTGTGTTAAGTGTTATCATAGCATTTATACTCTCCTATATTAGTAGCAAAATACACTTTTTCTAAAATAATAAAATACTACTTCAAAAGCAAAAAGCCGATAATATCGGCTTTTTTGCTTTTATTTATGAAATTATGAATTAAAAATTTCTTCAAATTCTTCTCCATCAATTTTTTCTTTCTCAAGTAATACTCCTGCAACAGCATGAAGTTTTTCAATATTGGATTTTAATATATCTTCTGCATTTTTATATGCATTATCTATAATATTTTTTACTTCTTCATCAATAATCCCAGCTGTTTCTTCAGAGTATTCTTTACCTTGAGAAAAATCTCTTCCTAAAAATACTTCTTCTTGGTTTGTTCCAAGCATAATAGTACCAATTCTATCACTCATACCATATTTAGTAACCATTGCCCTTGCAATTTTACTTGCTCTTTCAATATCATTACTTGCACCTGTTGAAATATCTGCCAATATAAGTTTTTCAGCAACTCTTCCTCCTAGTAATGAAACTATTTGTTCAAGCATTTCAGATTTAGACATAAAAGATTTATCTTCTGTTGGTCTATACATAGTATAACCACCAGCCATTCCTCTAGGAACAATTGATATTTGATGTACAGCATCTTGTGTTGGTAAGAACCTACTAACAACCGCGTGACCAGCTTCATGATATGCAACTAATTTCTTTTCTTTTTCACTTCTAACCCTTGTTTTCTTTTCTGGTCCCATTGTAACTTTTACCATTGCATCTTCAATTTCTGCCATATTTATTTCTGTTTTATTTCTCCTAGCAGCAAGTAATGCTGCTTCATTTAATACATTTTCTAAATCTGCTCCTGAAAAACCTGATGTATTTTTTGCAATAACTTTAAAATCAACATCCGCTCCAATTATTTTCTTTCGTGCATGCACTTCCAAAATATCTTCTCTTGCTTTAACATCTGGTGCAGATACTACTATTTGCCTATCAAATCTACCTGGACGTAATAAAGCTTTATCTAATATATCTGGTCTATTTGTTGCAGCTAGTACTATAACACCTTCATTTTCTGAAAATCCATCCATTTCAACAAGTAATTGATTTAATGTTTGCTCTCTTTCATCATGTCCTCCACCAACACCTGCACCTCTTTGGCGTCCTACAGCATCAATTTCATCTATAAAAATTATACATGGTGCACTTTTTTTAGCTTGCTCAAATAAATCCCTTACACGAGAAGCACCAACACCTACGAACATTTCAACAAAATCTGAACCACTTATTATAAAAAATGGAACACCAGCTTCACCAGCAACAGCTCTTGCAAGTAATGTTTTACCTGTTCCAGGATGCCCTACTAAAAGTACACCTTTAGGAATTCTTGCTCCCATATCTGTGAATTTTTTAGGATTTTTTAAGAATTCAACAATTTCTTGTAATTCTTCTTTTTCTTCATCAACACCTGCAACATCATTAAAAGTAACTCTTGTTTTATCTGATTCATTCATTATTTTAGCTTTACTTTTTCCAAATGACATTGATTTTCCACTACCTTGACCTCTGCTCATTAATATAAACCAAAAAACAAAGAATATTATTAATATTCCAAATGGTGTTAATAACCCTAATATAACCATAAGCCAAGACTCAGATTTTTCCGTTACATTTAGCTGATTATTTTTCATCGGCTCACTTAATGTATTCATAAAATTTTCCATATTTGGTATATTAACTTCTTTTTGTATATTTTCATCTTTTAATTTTACAACAGCAGAGTCACCTGATGAACTAATTTCAATGCTTTCAACTTGGTTTGATTCAATTTTTGAAACTAATTCAGAATATGAAAGTTTTCTATCACCGTTTTCTAAAATTGATGAAATTAGTACTATGAAAATTAATCCTATTACTAGCCATATTGCTAATGTTTTTATACTATTCTTCAAATTTATACCTCCTTTTTGTATTTTTTATTATTCATTCTTAAATTATTAATAAAAATCTATCACACACTATAACATAATTCTACCCACAATTCAAGCTATTACACGAAACTTTTACATTACAATTTTTTACATTTTTTTCTTTGTTAGGGAAATACATATTTCAAATTTTATTGTAACAAAAAAGTAATAAAATCGTAAAATAATTTCAAAATTTTATTACTTTTTTATACAAATATTTATTATTGATTTTAATTTCTTATTTCCGTAAGTATTTTTATTTAATATATATTATAATTAAATATTAGTTTAATATTACAAAACCATTATTTCCGTAAAAAAATTTAAATTTTTTGAAATAAAATTTTTCCACATTTAACCATTACTTTTATATTCTTTTTTGGTGTTAAGAATTTATTTCCAATATTTCTTTTACACATAGTAACAATATCATCCACATGTACCTTTTCAATTCCTTGAGTACTACCTAATACAATTTCAATAGATTTTAAAACAACTCTATTTTGTATTACTTTATTAAGATTATTAAATTTTTTTAAATCTAATGTTAGTTTAATATCTTCACTATTTGTACCTAAATTACTATCTGTACACATATTAATATTTTCATTATTATTTTTAACAATTAATTCATTTTTCATAACATTTTCTGTATAAGTTTGTAAAAAATCACTTTCCTGTCTTGCTAAACTAGAAAGTTTATTTAATGACTGTATAATGTTAGGATTAAATAATTCCTTAATTTCTGGAATAATTATATTTCTAATTTTGTTTCTAGTATAAATATTTTCAAAATTTGACATATCTATTTTGGGATTTAAATTATACTTTTTACAATATTCCTCAATTTCACTTCTTTCACATTCAATAATTGGTCTAATAAATTTACCATCTCGTATTGGTTCTATCCCTTTAATACCAGATGTTCCACTTCCTCTAAATATATTCATCAAAACAGTTTCTGCATTATCATTTGCATTATGAGCTGTTGCTATTTTATTTGAATTACTTTTTTGTAGTACTTCTTCAAAAAAACAATACCTAGCATTTCTACCTGCTTGTTCTGTTCCAATCTTTTCAATAACAGATTTTTCTATTACATTAACTTTTTTTACATAACAATCTATTCCATTATTTTTACAAAAATTTTGAACATACCCGTGTTTCCTCATCTGCCTCTTTGCGAATCATATGATTTATATGTGCCACATATATTTCAATTTCTAGAGTTTTTCTTAATTCATTTAATATATGCAATAAACACATAGAATCTGGTCCACCTGATACTCCAACAACAATTTTATCACCTTTTTCTATTAACATATACTTTTTTATTGTATTTAGCACTTTCTTTATCATATTATTTCATTTCCTTTACTGGTAAATTTTAAATTTAATTACAATTATAACATATATAACAAAAAAATACAAAAAATTTATAAAAAATACTTGAATAATAAAATATTTAATAATATAATATCTATATATAGCAAAAGATGAAATAAGGAGAGATTATATGGAATTAATTAAAGATATTTATTTTAATACAGATAAGCTTGTTGAAAATACAAAAGTAAAGGTTTCTTACACTGGAAAATTCTACCAGGGAAACAATGAAAAAGTTTTTATCCACTATGGATATGGAGAAAATTGGAACAATGTAAATGAAGTAGAAATGAAAAAAACAGATTTAGGATATCAGACTGAAATAAACTTATTGGGTGGTGATACTTTAAACTTCTGTTTTAAAAATCAAAATAATGAATGGGATAATAATTGTGGTAAAAACTATGTTTTCAACATCGAAAAAGCAACTGTTAATAATTTTGGAAAAACTACTGTTGGTATAAAAAAGGAAAATAATACGCTATTGGGAAAAGCATTTGGAAAAACAAATGATAATTCATCTGTAGAAAAAAATATAGGAAATATTTTTTGGAACTCTAGTAAAGTAGAAAATAAAAATGAATTTAATAATGTAAAACCACAAACATCTGGTGTTACAGAAAATACTATACCAGTTGGAATTCCAACAAGTATTGATACTTTCATAAATAAAAATCAATGTGGTATCAATTCAAATGATAATGGAAATATTAAAACAACCTGTAAAATAGGTAGTGAAATTCAATCAAATACCAAACCAAACGAAATACCTTTTTCTAACAAAGGAAATGTTGATGTTTTTGGAAATTCTGTTGTAAATAATATACACACAAATTCTAACATAAATAACATTAACGAATTTAATAAAAATGGTACAAATAACATTGGTATTAATGCAAAAATTTCAACACCAAATGGTGTTTCTGGAATTAATGCTACCACAGTACAAAATCCTGGTAATAATGTAAATACAAACACTGCAACTAAATTCATACCAGTTAACAACACACAACAACAAAGTACAGCACTAGCAGTAGTAAATACAGGTTTTCAAAAAACTATTATATGGACTAAAAAAATTAAAACAAGTGTATGCAAATTTTTCTCATATGTTCCAAAATTAATTTCTGGAAATTATAAAAGAAAAGTAGAAAATAAACAACAAAAATAAAATAAAAAACATTTCTTAACTGTGTTTAAAACACAATTTTAAGAAATGTTTTTTACTTTTTATATAACCCAACCACCATTAATAGAAATAATTTGACCTGTAGTATAATCATCTTCAATAAGCCATTTTACACAATTAGTTATACTACGTGGTGTTCCTATTTTTTCTAATGGAATTTCACTTTTTATATTATTTATATCTTTTTCAGATAAACTTGCATTCATACTGGTATCAATAATTCCTGGTGCAATACTATTTACTCTAATATTAGAAGGTCCCAATTCTTTTGCAAGAGATTTAGTCATGCCATCTAACCCAGCCTTTGCAACTGAATAATGCACCTCACATGAAGCTCCAACAATTCCCCATATAGATGAAATATTTATTATACAACCACTTTTACACCCAATCATATATTTCACTGTTTCTTGCGTTGTATAAAAAGCAGATGTTAAGTTTGTTTGTATCATATTATTCCAATCATTATCTGTCAAATCTGTAAATAATTTCACTTGTGAAATTCCAGCATTATTAATTAGAACATCTATCTTACCAAACTTTTGTATTATAAAATTTATTAATGTTTTAACTTCACATCTTTTAGTAATATCTGCTTTAAAAATTTCAATAATTATATTATCTTTCTTTAATTCCTCTTTTATCTCATTTGCTTTTTTTTCTGATTTATTATAATTTAATATTACATTGTAACCACTTCTTGCTAACTCAATTACAATATTTGAGCCAATTCCACCAGCTCCACCTGTTACTAATATTACCTTATTTTTTTTCATAATTACCTCTCTTACAAAATTAAATATAGTAGACTTACTTTTTTTATTTTGTTATTTATTATTAATAAATTTTTTATATAAAAAAAGCCAATGATTAAGAATTTTTCAAAATCATTGACCTTTATATGGAGCCACTTCTCAGATTCGAACTGAGGACCCCCGCATTACAAGTGCGGTGCTCTGGCCAACTGAGCTAAAGTGGCATTCTGGTGACCCGTACGGGAATCGAACCCATGTCTCCGCCGTGAAAGGGCGATGTCTTAACCGCTTGACCAACGGGCCAGAATTTAATAATATATTCTAGGATTTAAGTTTATGCTTAAATCCTAGTTTTGGTGAGCCATCGCGGATTCGAACCGCGGACAACTTGATTAAAAGTCAAGTGCTCTACCACCTGAGCTAATGACCCAAATTTTAGTGTCTTGCACTATTTGGTGCGTATTGGTTAACGCAGTTATTATTTTAATCTATTTGTTGTAATTTGTCAATACTTTTTTGAAATTTTTGTAAATTTTTTGTAATTTTTTTATAAACGTTAATTTTTCAGAAAATAAAGAGCCTTATGAAGAAGAAATTGGAATAAATATTCCAATTTTCCTTTTCATAACAAAACATAATACTTCAAAAGTTACTACATGTGTTGCTCCAAATTAGCAAATTTAGTAAAACTACCAAGCCATGCAAGCTCAACAGTTCCTGTTGAACCAGCTCTGTGTTTTGCAAGAATTACTTCTGCAACATTTTTCTTTTCACTGTCTTGATTATAATAATCATCTCTATACAAAAACATAACAATATCTGCATCTTGCTCTATAGAACCAGATTCACGAAGGTCTGAAAGCATTGGTCTATGGTCTGGTCTTTGTTCTGGAGCACGTGATAATTGTGAAAGTGCAATAACTGGAACATTAATTTCTTTTGCCAAAATTTTAAGTGAACGACTAATTTCTGCAATTTCCTGTTCACGGCTTCCGTCCTCTTTTATTACTTCCTTGTACAAGTTGCAAATAGTCTATTATAACTAACCCTATGTTTTTTTCAATTTTCATTTTTCTGCACTTTGCACGAATTTCCATTATAGAAATACCTGGTGTATCATCTATAAAAATTTGTGCTTCAGATAAAATTCCAGAAGCTTGTGCTAATTTTACCCAATCATCATCTTCAATCTTACCTGTTCTAACTTTATTGCTATCAACCAAAGCCTCACTACATAAAATTCTGTTAGCCATTTGTTCCTTAGACATCTCTAAACTAAATATTGCAACAGGTGTTTTTGCTCTAATAGCTGCATTTGTTGCAATATTTAATGCAAATGCAGATTTTCCCATTGCTGGACGAGCTGCAACTAATATTAAATCTGAACCATGAAGTCCTGCTGTTTTATAATCTAAATCTATAAATCCAGTTGGAATTCCTGTTATATGTTGTTTTCTATTATATAACTCTTCCAATTGAATAAACGTATCTACTAAAATATCTTTCATAGAACTATAACCCTTTTTATTTCTATTTTGCATAACATTAAAAATCTTTTTTTCCGCATTATCCATAAGTTCTTCAACTTCTTGTGTTTCGTCATATCCTAAAGTTATAAGTTCATTTGCTGTTTTTATTAAAGTTCTTAATGTAGATTTTTCTTCAACAATTTTTATATATTTGTCAACATTTGCAGTAGTTGGAACCTTTTCTGGTAATTCTGCCAAATACTCAAAACCTCCAACTGCTTCAAATTTCCCCATTGAGGACAATTCAGACTTTAATGTAATAATATCTATTGGCTCTCCTTTATTATATAAATTTAATATAGCACCATATATTATTTTGTTATCTTCTCTATAAAAGTCATATTCTGAAAGTACCTCTATTGCTGATATTACAGCTTCTTTATCTGTTAGCATACTACCTATTACTGCCTGTTCAGCCTCTAAATCGTGTGGAGGCACTTTATTAAAATCCATATATACTACTTCCCTTCTTTTTATCCTCAATAATGCTATTTGTTTATAACATTTATTTTAACGATTCCAGAAACTCCTTCAAATAATTTAATTGTAATATTAAAGTCACCTAAATTTTTAATATTTTCATTTAAAACTATTTTCTTTTTATCAACATCAATATTAAATTGACTTTTTAATTCTTCTGAAATTTCTTTTGCAGTAACTCCTCCGAAAATTTTTCCATTATCACCTGCTTTAACCTTTATTATTAAAGTTAAATTCTTCAATTTATTTGCTATTTCTATTGCTTTTTCTTTTTCAACATTTTTTTTGTGTTGAGCAGAATCTTGCTTATTTTTTAATTTACTCATGTTTTCTGCATTTGCTTCAATAGCAAGCTTTTTTGGAAATAGATAATTACGTGCATATCCATCACTTGCATTTATAACTTCATCTTTTTTTCCAACACCTTTTATATTATCTAATAAAATTACTTTCATAAAATCACCCTTTTTTGTAAATATTTTTCTGTTTTATTTTATAACAATTTTGAATTTTTTTCAATACAAATCTTGCAGGAAAATGGGAAAAAGGGCAGATTTGGTTTACTTTACGAATAAAAGTGAACGCTTTAGTTTCCCTGTTCATAGATATAATTTAATTTTCTATGAATTAGGAAAACTAAAGCGTCCACTTTTTCCCCCTCTGGCAAGCTATAGCTGTTCCCCCATTTTTATTCCTACAGCAAAACAAAAGCTTACCCTTTTTTCTCACTCTTTTTTTTATTTAACTTAATTTACTTTTAAATATATTTCTTGTTAAATCACTTATCACTGGTATTTCAAAATCTTCCTCTTTGTATGCTTTAACCATTCCTATGATAGTTAATACAAATATTAATAAGCTTACTATTCCTGATACATATTTTATTACTGGAATTCTTGACAATACAATTGCTGATGCAAATGATATAACTGATAATACAATAGATTGGCATGCATGGAATTTTGTTCTGTCATCATTATCTTTAAATCCTAATAAAACTACTAATCCACCTATCCAACCAAATAAATATGCTATAAGTCCCCTTGCGTTTTGTTTCATTTTTTCACCCCCTTCTGAACAAAAAATTAAATTCATTATAAATTTTACTATTAATATTACATTTTGTCAAATTTTGTATTCTTCTTACTTTTAAAAATATACTTATACCAACTATTAAGATATATAACTAAAGTAAGAGGAAAAACAATTATAACCTTCCAATTATAATTAAATGCCTGTTTAAATTCAAAGTGTAAAACTGATAAAAATGCCCTTGTCATTCCACAATTATAGCATTCTTTTCCAGTTATATTCTTATATATGCATACGCTATGTTTGGATTCTATTGGTAAATTATACAATAATAATAATAATAGAATATTTATACATAAGCATATAAATATTCTACATAATATTTTTTTATTATTTATCGTTAACAATAATATTTCCTTCTGAATCTGTAAATTTACCAGTTAAAATAGTTATTAAGTCTATTAATGTCCAAACTCCGCATCCACCAGCTGTTAAAAATTGAATTACTCCTGTACCTATTTTACCAACATAAAAACGATGTACACCTATTCCACCTGTAAATAAACATAACAATAATGTTATTAACCAATCTTTTTCACTTTTATTCTCCATTTTTTTCCCCCCTTTTTTCTTCTTTACAATTTAATGATACTATTATTCATATTTATTGTCAACTAATTTGTAAATTATTTTTACATTTTTCGACATACTTTTTATTGTTGCACATCTTTTATAATCTATATATTTTCCTGAAAATATTCTTTTATTTTTTCTATTAATTCTTTTTTTACATCATAAACACTCATTCCATCTATTTGAGCTCCTGCAAGTGTTATATGACCTCCTCCTCCGCAACTTTTCAAGAATAACCTGAACATTTATATCTCCAAGTGAACGTCCACTTATGCAAATTTTTTCACCATAATTTCCTATAACAAATGATGCTGTAATATCACTTATTGTTAATAATTCATCTGCTGCTTTTGCACAAATTATATTAGCATCTTTATCTATTTTGTCATATATTGATATTGCAATTGATTCACCCACAATTTCAGATTTAGAAACTATTTCAGAAATTGTATTATATGTAGACAAATCACTTTGGAACCATTTTTTTACTTTTATAATATCTACGCCACATCTACGCAAATATGCTGCTGCTTCAAATGTTCTAACTCCTGTTTTAAATGTAAAATTCTTTGTATCCATCATAATTCCTGCATATAGTCCTTCTGCTTCTACATTAGATAATTTTATATTTTTATCTGAATATACAATCAATTCTGTTACAAGTTCTGCTGCTGATGATGCATATACTTCTTGGAATGTTAAAACAGCATTATCTATATAATCTGTACTCATTCTATGATGATCTACTATTACTATTTTTCCTGCTAAATCCACCAATTCTGGTACATCTGAATAGCTTCTTTTATGTGTATCAACTATAACCAGTAACGAATTTGAGTTTGTAATTTCTATTGCATCTTCTTTGCCTATAATCACAGAAGCATATTCTTCATCTCTTTTAGCATACTCAATAAAATTTTCTAGTCCAATTCCTGCATTGCTATTTACTATATATGCAGGTTTTTCTAATGTTTTTGCAAATCTATAAATACCTAAGCTTGAGCCTAATGAATCTATATCACTATTTGTATGTCCCATTATAATTACATTTTCAGATTCTAATATTAATTCTTCTAATGCATTTGCAACACTTCTTGCTTTTACTTTTGTACGCTTTTCTAATTCTTGAGTTCTACCACCAAAAAAGTTATATTTGCCATTTTTTCTAATTATAGCTTGATCTCCACCACGCCCTAGTGCTAATTCTATTGTATTTTTTGCTATTTTATATTTTTCATAATTAGACTCTCCATCACATGACACAGCTATACTTAATGTTGATTGAATTTTTGAAGATACATTTATTTCTTTTATTGAATCTAATATATTAAATCTATTATTTTCAATTGTTTCCAAATTTTTTTGTTCACATATCCATACAAACATATCCCTTTCAGCTTTAATAACCAACCCCTCAAATTCATTTGCCCAATCATACAATTTCTTTTCTATTTTTGAAAAAATTTGAATTTGTTCTTCTCCTGATGTACGTTGAATTATTTCTTCATAATTATCTATCATTGTTATTCCTATACATATTTGTGAATTATTAAAATCGCTTTTTAAATTAACAATTTCTGTTTCATCTATGAAATATAATGTTGCCATGTATTCTTTCTTTTTATCACTTGATTTTGATTTTACATATTCACATAATATTTTATAACTTTTGTTTCCTATGGTTGCCTTTTTTATAATTTGATTGTTTTTTAATTTTGTATTATTTTCTATTTCTAATTTTATTTCTTTAATAATTTCTTTTAAAATAGATTTTATATCTACATCACAAAATTCCCTTACAAATTTATTGCTTTTCCATATTATGCTTCCATCTGTTTGAACCATTACTAATGGAAATGGTGAATTTATTAGTGTTCTTTTAGATATTTTATCTATATTAAAGGTTAAATCTTGTATATGTTCTGAAACTTCTTCAATTCTTTTTTGATTAGTCCAATATGTATACATAATAATTAAGGCATATATTATAACCGATGGTATTATTAATATTGGTTTTAAAATACATATTATTGTTATTAATACTGCTATAATTACTAAATATATCTTTGTTTTTGATACCAATTTATTAAAGAAATTGTTACTATTATTTGGCATATTAATCTTGTATTATATATATGTATATAATACACTCCTTTCTATGTTTTATAATAGTTTAATTTTAAACTGTTTTTATTGTTTTGTCAAGGAACGCTTTGGTATATCCAATCTTCAACTATTTAATTCCTTTTTTTAGGCAAATTGTTTCCATAATATTAAATTACTACTAATAAAAAAAGATATAGACTGTAAACTGCCTATATCTTTAATATGAATTCATATTTTATATAAATTATATAAATTTCATTAATTATTTTTTGTTATTAACTAAATCTTTTAAAGCTTTTCCAGCTTTGAATACTGGAGCTTTTGAAGCTGGTATTTTTATTTCTTCTTTAGTTTGTGGGTTTCTTCCTTTTCTAGCTGCTCTTTCTCTTGTTTCAAAAGAACCAAATCCAACTAGTTGAACTTTATCTCCTTTTACTAAAGTTTCTGTAACAACGTCAACAAATGCATTTACTATTGCTTCAGCATTTTTCTTTGTTTCTCCTGTTTTAGCAGCGATAGCCGCAATTAATTCAGATTTGTTCATTTTTCAATTACCTCCTATAAGTTATATGTAGCCTGCTTTTTTACGCTACTATTATCATTATTCGCCAAAGTTATATAAAATCCTTCTTTTTTACTTTATTTTTTCTTTATATATTCCCATTTTTACTAATATTGCATATATTTTTTGTCCATATGGTAACATAAGTATATCTTCTTCATTAAATATTTTAAGTACAATAACCGATAATGCATACGTTATTACTGCTACTACTAATGCTACTATTGTTGCCAAATTTTGTGAAATTATACTATTTAACAATATATATACACCATATGACACAATTGCCATCATAACTGATGCTATTATTGGTTTTAAAACCATTTTTGAAAAACTTAATTTTAAATCTACTGTTTTCCTTAAAACTGTAAACACTATACTAAAAGCAATTATATGACATACATCTGTTGCAAAAGCTGCTCCTGCGGCTCCACCTAATGGACATATATCTGTTGGGATTGGAACTAAAATCAAATTAACTATTAATTTAGCAATAACACCTATTGTTAATGCTGTTGCTGGAACCATAACTTTACCTAACCCTTGTAATGCCCCATTTATTGTTTGCTCCATTGCTGTAAATATTGTAGCTAATACACATACTTGCATTATCCATGCTCCTGAAGATGCGTTTGGAAAAAGCAATTTTAGTATAGGTTCTGCAAAAACAACCATTCCTACTACACATGGCAATACAATTATAATTGTTGTTAATAAAGAAAACGAAATTCTTTTTACACCTTTATTTAATTCCCCTTTTGCTCTTGCTGCCGAAATTGCTGGAACTAGTGCTGTGGCAAAAGCTACATTAAATGACAATGGCAAACTTGTTAATGTTTCAACTTTTCCACTTAATATACCATACTGTGCTTTTGCCTCCATTTCAGGCAAAAAATTTTTCAATAAATTTACAACAGTAAAAGAGTCTATATTTTTGTTAATTGATACAAGTATAGAACTTAATGAAATTGGTATAGACACCCATAAAATATTTTTTACTATTTCCAATATAGGTTTGCTCATAACTTTTGATTTTTTTGTACTAATTACTTCTGTTTCAATCTTTTCTCTTCTATGAATTTTATAATATGTATATAAATACATAAAACTTGCTACTGTAGCCATTGTTGTTGCTAAATTTGCACCAGCTGCCATAAGTGCTGTATTAACACCTGAAAAAACAGCAACTATTTCTACAACAATTATTGTAAATACAGTTTTAAATACTTGTTCTAATGTTTGTGAATTTGCTGTTACTTTTATTTTTGACCTTCCATTAAAGAATCCTCTAATTACAGACATTATTGATACAAAAAATATTGATGGAGATAATGCAACTAATGTCATTTCTGCCTCTGGAATTCCCATCATTAATGATATTCTTTTTGCTCCTAGCAATAATAGTAATGTTCCTACAAGTCCTATCACACCAAATGTTGCAAATGCAATTTTAAAAATTCTATGTGCCCCTTTCGAATCTCCAACAGACAATCTTTCAGCTACTAATTTTGAGACTGCATTTGGGACTCCTATTGATGAAATTGATAGTAATAATGCATATATTTGATACCCTGCACTATATATTGCATTTCCTTCGTCGCCAAATCCTTCTTTATTTGTTAAATACCATTTATATGCAAATCCTAAAAATTTTATTAGTACTTGTGATACCATTAATGCAAGTACACCTTGCATAAAGCTTTCTTTTTTTATTTTTTTATTTGTTTTACTATTTGCTAACATTTAAATTTCCTTTCTAAACTCCCTTTAATTCAGTTTATTAAATTATATTAGTAATATTCTTATTTTTCAAGTGTTTTTTTTAATTTAGAAAACAAATTTCCCTAAAACTATTGATTTTTTAGCAATTTTATAGGATAATATAAGTATATGATTTTTTGTATGAAAGTGGTGAATTTTTTGAAGTTAATAGATAAATTATTGAAAAAATTAAAAACAGATAGAAACACATTTTTTACATATATACTAACACTAATAACAATATATTTAGTAGTAGATAGATTTGTAGACTTATTAATAATGATTTTCACTGGAATTGCATCAAGCTATTGGAATCCAATACAATATTCTATAGCATTTGCAGTGCCAATATTTGCATACTTATTTTCTTGTAGTTCTAAATTTATAAAATCACAAGAAATGAAATTGTCATTTTTCTACACATACATTGTTGCATTGTATATATTAGTAATTTCAATGTTCGTACAATGGATAAATGCTGGCTGTTGGTTTTTACTTCTTTCTCTTCCTAAATATCCAATAATAGCCACAAAATTTAGTTACTTAATAAAACCTGCATTTTGCTCTATTTCAGCATTTTTGCCTTTAACAACATTTTATTCAGTATTTAAATTTTTATATACACAAGTTAATGATTCACGATTATTGCAAGAAGCAATTTATGAATACAAAGGAATTAGCTTAGCACCAAAAAGTGCAAATATTGGACCAAACACTTGTGAAATCACTTTAGGAACAGATTATAGGAATGGAAAATCAGTTAAGATTTCAGAGAAAAAGCGCTTTGAATCAATGCTTGTTGTAGGCGTTTCAGGTTCAGGAAAAACTTCATTAATATATGAACCTATGATAGCAAAAGACATTGATAAAAAATATCAATACAGAGAGACTGGCAAAGAATTAGCCTTTGTTGCATTAAAAACCGGAATAGCAACTCTGTCTTGTCCTTACGATAATACTTATATAAATAACAACTTTAATTTAAACATGATACAACCCAAAGAAAATAAAATTAAAATATTTCAATCATATATGAAAAAAATGATTTATAATATATCATCAAGTGGAACAATTTATAGAAATTTAGGTATTACTTATATTTCACCAGATTATGAATCAATATCACATATTTTAGAAATTGCTAAAGCATATAAAATTTCTGTAAACCTTGTTGATCCAAAAAATCCTGAATCTCAAGGACTAAATCCTTTTGCATATGATGATCCAATGCAAACAGCAGTAACTATTTCAACTGTTTTAAAAGGGCTAGCTCATAATTCAGGTAACTCTGTTGATATTGCATATGAAAATACATATTCTTATCAAGTTATTGAAAACTTATCAATATTATTGAAAGAAATGTATCCAAGAATGCATGATGGTGAATTACCTACACTTGAAGATATGTTAAGTATGTTAAATGATTTTAATTTAGTTGAATATATGTGTAAAGAACTTGAAAAAGATGAAAATCTTGAAAAACAATATTCTGTATTACTTTCTTACTTCAAAAAGAATTTCTATTCAAATGGTCCTGGAAGAGAAAATACAGAAAAATATGTATATTCTGCAAGTACATTGTTAGATAATTTATTACGTTATCCAGGAATTAGAAGAATTTTATGCAATAGAACAAATAACATAAACTTTGACAATACACTTGTAAATGGTGATATTACATTACTATGCACAAGACGTGGAGATTTAGGTACCTCAGCACATACTGCATTTGGTTTATTCTTTATATTATCAATGCAATACGCAATATTAAGAAGACCTGGAAATGAAAATACTCGTATTCCTCATTTCCTATATATAGATGAATTTCCAGACTTCATTTGTTCACAAACAGAAGCTATATTTACAATGTATAGAAAATATAGAATTGGTACTGTAATTTCAATGCAAAATCTTGATCAATTAAATGTATCAAACAAAAGATATAGAAGTACAATTATAGCAAACTGTGCCAATAAAATCGTATTTGGAAATAATACTCCTGAAGATAACGAATGGTGGAGTAAAGAACTTGGTGAAGAAAAGAAATGGACATTTAAACAAAGTTATGATACTGCAAAGGGTACTTATGATGCTAAGTTAGGTGATATAAGTTACAAAGCAGATACACGATACAAAGCAGGAAAAATACAAAGCACAAAATTCAAACAATGTTTATATAAAATTGCTTCTGATAGTGGAAGATATGAAAATGGTGTTTGTGTATTAGATTTTGTAGAAGCTAAATATAAAGAACCCCATGAGGTTAATAAATATAATTTTGAAAAATATAGTAACAGTAATTCAAATTATACTGATTCTAAAAAAACAAAAAAGAAAAAATCTGTTATAACAAGTTTTTCTGAAGATGATAATACTGAATTAGAATTAGATCCAATTAGAACTGATATATCAGATTCATTATTTGAAAGTAATTCAGAAGATGCAATTATAACTAAAAAATTTAATAATACATAAAGGTATCTTTTAGATACCTTTTATTGTAATTTTACAGAAATTTTCACTTATTGAAAAAGTAAGTTAAATAAAGTAAGTAAGCATAAGAAAAAACGGACTTTTTGAAATGTTATCAAAATTTCGTTTTTTCTTTTACAGTAATTTTAAAAAAAATATTGACACAATATATTTTTTGTTGTATAATTTTTTTACATTAATTTTATTAGTGTATTTTCCTTGCAAATAATTTTAAAAGGAGGGTTTGTTATGGCATCAAGACCTGATCCTGATGACGTTTATTATGATGAAGACTCTGGTTTATTCATAGATTCTGAATCAGGTGACGCATACTATGATGAAGATTGTACAGATTTCTGTATAAATATCTACCCTGATTAGTTGTGCCACACCCAAAATATCCCCAGAAATTTTATAATTTCTGGGGGTTGTTTTATTTATTTACATTCCCAATAATTTAACTTGTACATTTTCCATTTTATATTTACCACTTTTTTCATCAATTTTAAAAGTAACTAAAGTTTTATCTAAACTCTCTTCATTTTGACGTAAATCAGTTGTAAAATATAATCTGATTTTATCTATTTCAACTTTATTAACTACAATTTCTTTAAAAGTTTCAGCAATATGTTTATCATCTTCACATACTAAAATTAATTGTGGAATATTTTTGTATCCTGAATCACCTGGAACAAAATTATCATAAAAATCTTTAAATAATCTCATTTTTTCCACTAATTTCTTTTTCCAGTCATCTTCTCTTCTTATAACTTCAAAAACAAAATCTATTGACTTTGATGCTTTAGCTAATTTTATACTACCTCCTGTTGCTTTAAATGTTTTTCCTGCCATTTTAGCTGTGATTGTTGGCTTTGGAACATAACTTTCAAATGCTTTTACTTTTCTTAAATACGCAATTATTGTTTGATTTCCAGCTAAACGTTTTTTTATCATAGCAACTGGTTTTGCATTATCACTAGGCTGCCATTTACACTCCTTTTCCCTTGAAGTTAATAAATATTTTCCCATTTTTTCCATACAATATATTCTGTAAATTCCTTTTCCATCGTCAGAATTAAAGAAATATCTTGTTAAAATTTTTGATCTTACTAATTGATCTAATTTATTATTTAATTTGTCCTGAGATTTTACGTCAATTCCTTTCCACTCTAGTAATTGAAATAATTGTCTTGATGTTATAAACTCAAATTCATTTACTAAATATAATATTTCAAAATGAATATCTGTTATATGACCAATATTTATCTTATGTACAATTTGATTCATTGAAACATAACCATCTTTACCATCAAAAGTCTTAATTTCTCCTTCTCTAATAGCAAAAGGTGATACTGTTGCTTTAATTTCATTATCATTAACCACTTAAAAAACCTCCTAAAATTTTATTTAAAATTTTATTATATATTTAATTAAATATAAATTTAAATATATACATATATTTTTTGAACATTTATATGTTCATATTTGGCATTTTATACAATTAGTAATTTTATTTTTTTTCTATCTGGAACAATTTTTTTAATGTAAACATCTACGTTTTGTCCATATTCAATTCCTTCTTTGTATTCAGCCATTCCAACTAGATTTGGTTTTAATTCTATAAAAATTCCATTTTTAGATTTTTCCGTTTCCCTTGCAATTCCTGTAACTGTTTCGCCCTCTTGAAAATCTTTAACATTATCTTCCCATGTTCCTAGTAATTCTTTATATGTTAAAATAACTCTTTCTAGCCTTCTATCTATACATTTTATCATAACATTTATTTTTTGTCCAATTTTTAATCTTTCTGCTGGTGTTTTTATTCTAGCTATTGAAATATCTTCTATATGTAATAGTCCAACTATTCCTCCACCTATTTCAACAAATACACCATATGGTTGCATACTTTTTACTATTCCATTTACAACCATTCCTTCTTTTAAATCATTTGAAATCCAATTTAATGCATCTTTACCAACTTCTTTTCTTGATAATATATAATTGTTTTTTGAATCTTTATCTTTAACTTTGAATTGTACATATTTATTAACCTTGCTCATACATATATTTGGTTTTGGAAATCCTGTTTCTTCAACATTTACTGCCTCAACTTCTTCTCTTGGTATTATTCCTGTTATGTTATTTCCTAAATCTACATATAAGTTATAATTTGAATCACATTTATTTACTTTACCTTGTAAAATTTCCCCAGTTGTTATTGCGTTTAATAAACTTTCTTCAGTGATATTTTGGTTATTTATATTCCACCCTTCAGGTAAAAATCTTTGGTATTCCATTTGCACTCCCCTTTTTCTTAAGTTTTTTTCTATTATATAATTAATATATTTTTTTTACAATATCTTTTATAAAAATATTAAAATTTAAACTTGTTTTTTCATAAATCGTTCTAATTCTTTTTCAGTTACATATCTCCAATTACCTATTTTTAAGTCTTTTACATCTATATTTCCTATTTTTGCTCTATGAAGTGCTATTACACCTTTGCCAATTGCAGAACACATTTTTCTTACTTCCCTATTTTTTCCTTCATGAATTGTAATTTGCAATCTAGATATTCCCTTAGTTTCATCGATTTTTAAAATTTTAACTTTTGCTTTTCCTGAAATATAATCATCAATTTTAACTCCTGTTTTTAGTTTTTCAACATCCTCTTTAGTAACAATTCCTTTTACTGTTGCATTATACGTTTTTTCTATTTCATTTTTAGGATGTGTTATTTTATATATGAAATCTCCATCATTTGTTAATAATAATGCTCCTGATGTATACATATCAAGTCTTCCAACTGGTAATAATTTATATTTTGTGCCTTTTACAAGTTCTAGTACAGTTGGTCTTCCAAATTGTTCCTTTGCAGTTGTAACATAACCTATTGGTTTATTTAGTAATATATATTCATATTCATTTTGTTTAAAAACTTTTTTACCATTATATATAACCTCATCTTTAATTGGATTAATTTTTGTACCTAGTTCTTTTACAACTTTTCCATTAACAAGTATTTTTCCATCAACTATTAATTTTTCTGCCATTCTTCTTGAACAAATACCACTATTTGCCAAAAACTTTTGTAGTCTTTCTTCCTCCATTTATTTTAATCCTTTCTTTAATATTTTGTTTTATGTTTTAAATAATAAAATTGCCAAAATCAAGCAAATTTTTCTTGTTCTTTGGCAATTTATAACAATTGAGCAATATTAGAATTTATAGCCAATTGAAATTAAAACATTTTTAAACTCTTCTGGTAATTCTGCTTCTAAGTGCATTTGTTTTCCTGTAATTGGATGCTTAAAGTCTAAAGTTTTAGCATGTAATAATTGTCCATGAACATTGAATTCATTTTTTCCATTAGAATATACTTCATCACCAACAACAGGATATCCAATTTCACTTAAATGTACCCTTATTTGATGTGTTCTTCCTGTATCTATTTTAACTTCTAATAAAGTATATTTATTAAATCTCTCTATAACTTTAAAATGTGTTATAGCTTCTTTTCCATCTTTGCTAACTGCCATTTTTTTCCTATCTTTTTTACTTCTAGAAATAGGCATATTTATTGTTGCTTCATTTTCGGGAACAATTCCTCTTACCAATGCATAATACACTTTTTTTACTTCTCTATTTTTTATTTCATTACTCATATTTATATGTGCTTTATCATTTTTAGCAATTATTAAAAGTCCTGATGTATCTTTATCTAGTCTATGCACAATTCCTGGACGAATTTCGCCACCTATACCTGACAAACTATCTTTACATATAGACATTATTGCATTTACTAATGTTCCATCCCAATTTCCGTTTGCTGGATGAACAACAAGTCCTTTAGGTTTATTTACAACTATAATATCTGCATCTTCATAAATAACTTCAACTGGAATATTTTGTGCTTTCAATTCAAGTAATTCTTTTGCTTTTGGTTCATTAATTTCTATTATATCATTTGGTTGAACCTTATATGAAATTTTTACTTTATTTCCATTTACAACTATATTTCCTTCTTCTGTTAATCTTTTTACAGTCATTCTTGATAAATCTTTTCTAACACTTGCAACATATGTATCTAATCTTGTTTGTTCAATATTATTCTCAACTATAATTTTATACATTACTTTTTTCCTTTCCTGTTTCATATAAACTTAAAATTCCAAATCCAATAACACCAATTACTATAAATATATCTGCAATATTAAAAATAGCAAATGAAAATAATTGATTTACATCTATAAAATCCACAACATATCCACGTATTATTCTATCTAATAAATTACTTATACCTCCAGAAATAATCATTACTATAAATATTTTGTTTATTTTATTAAAATTACATTTATTTTTTTCATAAAAATATATTAATCCTAAAATTAATATAATATTTAAAATAATAAACATTATAATTTTTCCACTTCCCATACTAAAAGCAACACCATTATTTTCACAATATGTAATTCTAAGTACACCTTTTATAATTGTAATAGGTGCATTTTTGAAATTATTTATAACATATATTTTTGTAATTTGGTCTATTATAATTAAAATAATAGACCAAATATATATATTTATTTTTTTAAAAATCTTCATTATTTACATTCCTTTTATAAATTACAAAATTATCATCTATATATTCAACATCATAATTATTATCTCTACATAATACCATATTCAATTTAGTTGCTCTATCTAGTATTACATAATTTATGTTATATTTTTCAAAAACTACTTCATGATAATAATTCAAATTACTTACATCTATAAAATCAGAGAAAATATCTCTTCCTTCATATTCACCATCTTCATTTTTCACTCCATTAAATTCTGGTGCATATAAGTCTGCTCTTGAATCTATAAAAACTGGTACATCATTTAATAATAAATAACTTCCATAATTATATTCATTAAACAATCTTAAATTATCTTTTCCAACTTTTGGTATTAAAATTTCTTTTATATATTTCGTTGCTTCCACTGGATATTCATATTCATTTACGTATTTTTGATTTAATTTATCTTTCACATTCAACCAACTTATTGTTATTATCACACAAAATAACAACGATGTTCCTATAAATGATTGTCCATATTTATCAATATTTTGTATTGTTAATTTTTTATTATTTTTTAGTGAATCAACTATAATTTGTGTTACAATTATGTTTCCAATTAAAACAAATAAACTTATTTGTCTTTGTGACATAAAACAAAGTAAAATTAATCCTCCTAACATTGTTAAATTTTTAAATGAAATTTTTACTTTTGTAAACATTAAAATTGCTACTATAGATGCCATTACACACATTATTTCCTTATTTTGTATTAATGTTAGTGGTTGATGTTCGTTTATTGATTGTGTTGTGTTTCCTTTCATTAATTTATACAAATGTGTATATGGATTATCTTTTGTAGGAGTAAATATTCCCATTAATATTGATATTACTAATATTATTAATAAATATTTTATATTTTTATTTTTTGTAAAAGTTATTTTATATAATTCTTTATCTTCAAGTTTAGTATATTCTTTTTTCTTTCTGATTTTTATCCATATTTTTAAGTTGTATATCCATATAACAAATTGTTCTGCAATATATGGCAAAAATAAAATAAATAAAAATGGCCATACTGCAACATGTATGTTTGCAATTAATAATGAAATTAATATTATAGATATACCATATATTTTTTTGTTATTACCTTGCATAAATTTTTCTATGCAAAATATTGCTATAATAAACAAAATAAATGTTACAAGTTGTGCTCTTGCTGCTATATAATCCCTTAATAAATATAATGAACCAATAGTTATAAAAAATGATATTAAACTATTTTTGTTTAAATTTTTATTTATAAAATAAATTAACAGTCCTAATATTGAAGCTAGCATTATTGTTGATATATATATTCCGTGAGTATCCTGCTAAATTATAAATTAATGCTATGCCACAATCATATGCCCAATGTGGATATGAGTATGGTAATGCATTATGCCATGAAAAATGGTCCATTAAGTCTACTCCATTTTCCATAATATATTGTCCAATTTTAATTGTGTAGAAAGTATCATTTTGCAATTCAACAGGTGATATGCATATTGCAAATATAATTATTGAAATTATTGAAACCATTAAAAATATATATTTTCTAATAGTTTCTTTTATTTTACTATTAGTACAATTTTCATTAATTATTTTTTTATTTTTTAAATTTAGAAATTTCATTTTTTCTCCTAACATTTAATTTTTTTCATTTGATTATATATTTTCTAGCATTTTTTCTTATTTATAGCATAAAAGATTAAATATAAAAATATTTAATCTTTTATCTTATTATTACATATTTTTTTAATAAATTAAACCTTTTTAATTTATTTTTTTTTCTATTTAAATAATTTTGTTTTTTTATTACCCTTTAATTTGTTTTGCAACTTCTTCTGCAAAATTTTCTTCAACTTTTTCTATTCCTTCACCTTTTTCTAATCTAGCAAAATCAATTATTTTAGCACCTTTAGATTCTACCAATTTATTTATTTTTATATCTGGATCTTTAACAAAAGGTTGTTCTAATAGACAAATTTCTCCATAGAATTTATTAATTCTACCTTGAACCATTTTTTCAGCTATTTCAGCTGGTTTTCCTTCATTCATAGCTTGAGCTTTTAAGATTTCCATTTCTTTTTCTACTCTTTCAGCTGTAACTGCTTCTCTATTTAAAAATTCTGGTTTTGCTGCTGCAATTTGCATACAAATATCTTTAGCAAGTTCTGGTGTAGCATTTTCCATATTTACTAAAACACCTATTTTTCCTTCACCATGAATGTAACTTGCAATTATTCCAGTTGTTTCAAATCTTACAAATCTTCTTATTGTCATGTTTTCACCTATTGTTGCTATTTTATTTGTTAATACTTCTTGTACAGTTTTATCAGATTCTGAAATTGAAGGTTGTGCTAATAATTCTTCAACATTTGTTGGATTTTTTTCAACTATTTGTTTTGCTACATCATTAACAAATGTTTTAAATTCATCATTTTTAGATACAAAGTCTGTTTCTGCATTTACTTCAACAACTGCCCCAACTTTTCCATCTTCTGAAACATATGCAGCTACTAAACCTTCTGCAGCAACTCTACTTGATTTTTTTGCAGCTTTAGCAATTCCTCTTTCACGTAATAATTCAATTGCTTTTTCCATATCTCCATCTGTTTCTGTTAAAACTTTTTTGCAGTCCATCATACCTGCACCTGTTTTCTCTCTTAATTCTTTTACTTGGCTTGCTGTAACCATTATAATTCCTCCTTTATATTTTTTATAAAAACAAATTTTATTTTATTGTACTTTGTTTTTATTATAATAAACATTTTATACATATTTAGTATAATTTTAAATAATAAAAAGAGCAGAGCAAGAAAGCCCCACTCTTTCACATTATTATTCTTCAGTTGTTTCAACAACTTCTTCTATACTTGTTGGTTCTTCAGTTTCAGTTGCCATTTCTTCTGCAACTTCTTCTGTTTGAGCATCCATAGATTCTCCTTGTCTACCTTCAACAATTGCATTAGCCATAACATCTGCTATTAATTTAACAGCACGTATAGCATCATCATTACCTGGTATAGCATAATCTACATCTTCTGGATTACAGTTTGTATCTATTAAACCTACAACTGGTATATTTAATTTTCTAGCTTCTAATATAGCTATTCTTTCTTTTTTAGGATCTACTACAAATAATACTCCTGGAATTTCTTTCATTTCTTTAATTCCACCAAGATTTTTTTCTAGTTTTTCCATTTCTTTCTTTAATAAAATAACTTCTTTTTTAGGTAATACATCAAATGTACCATCTTCTTGCATTGTTTCTAATTCATTTAATCTTTGTACTCTTTTTTGGATTGTTTCAAAGTTAGTTAACATTCCACCTAACCATCTTTGATTTACATAGTACATACCGCTTTTTTCAGCAGCTTCTTTCATACAATCTTGAGCTTGTTTTTTAGTTCCTACAAAAAGAACTGTTTTTCCAGCTTCTGCTTGTTCTTTCATGAATGCATATGCTTCATCTAATTTTTTTGATGTTTTTTGAAGATCTATTATATGGATACCGTTTCTAGCTTGGAATATGTATTCTGCCATTTTAGGATCCCATCTTCTTGTTTGATGTCCAAAGTGAACACCAGCTTCTAGTAATTGTTTCATTGCAACTACTGCCATTTTTATTTCCTCCCTTTTTGTTTTCCCCTCCATAAAGTTTCAAACGTTTTTCAAAGACTTATAATTCAAAAATTTTTATAAGCACACCTTTTCAAACTAGCTTTATGTGTGTTTTAACGTTTACTATTATACCAGAATTTTTGGCATAACGCAAGGGGTTTTACTTTTTTTATAAAAAAATCATACACTGTAATCATATAAATCAAAACTTATGTTACCTAAGAAGAAACACTAAAACGTCCCATTCTCCTTCTTTTCCTCCAATATTCTTAAAAAGGCATCAACAACCATGGGATCAAACTGAGTTTCCCTATTTTTCTTAATTTCTTCAACAATAACACTCATTTCCATACAATCTCTGTATGTACGTTTTGAAGACATAGCATCAAAGGCGTCAGCAACCGTTGCAATACGTGCCAAATATGGTATATTTTCTCCAACCAAGTTCTCTGGATACCCTTTTCCATCATATCTTTCATGATGATATTTAACAATAGGAATTATATCTGCAAAAATAGTAGCATTTGACAATATTTTTGCACCTATTAATGGATGTTTTTTTATTTCTGAATATTCATCATCTGTTAATTTTCCTTCTTTTAATAAAATACTATCTGGTATTCCTATTTTTCCAATGTCATGAAATAAGCCTCCTATTTTTAATGTTTTTAAGTCTTTTTCTGATAACCCCAATTCTTTTCCTATTAAAACTGAAAGCTCTGACACTCTATCTGAATGTCCTAATGTATATGGGTCTTTTGCTTCTACTGTGTAGCGTAATGTTTCAATACTTTCTAAATAAGCTTTTTCTAATTTTTCTTTTGCATCATATAATTCTTTATTTATTCTTTTTATTTCATTCATTTGTTTAATAGATTTTATTCCTGATTCTATTAATAATAATAATTGGTCAAATTTATTGCTTTTCTCACAATACCCCTGTATATCCAATTTTTTTATTGTTTCTAATGGTGGTGCCAAATCTTTATGACCTGTTAATAATAAAATATATAATTCTGTATTAAATTTTCTAATTTCTTCAACAACTTGATCTCCATGATATGGTGACATTAAAAAGTCTAAAACCAATAAATCAAAATGTTCATTTTTAATTAATTCTATTGCTTGAACAGGATCTGTTACACCCGTAAAATGATATCCTGACCTTTTTAATACAATTGACAAAGAATCTATTATTCCTTCTTCATCATCAACTGCTATAATTTTATACTCATTTTCTTTTCCTTCCAGTTTTTGATTCTGGTATATCTGCCTCATCTAACTTCTCCCCTTTACTATTTTATTGGTAAAATAACGCTAAATGTTGTTCCTTCTCCTTCTTTTGATTCAAATTTTAAGTTTCCATTAAAATGTGCTCTTATATTTGAATATGACATAAATAATCCTAATCCTGTTCCATTTTTTCCTTTAGTTGTTATCATTTCTTTAAATAATTTATCTTGAACTTCTTTTGGAATTCCACTGCCATAATCTTTTACTGAAATTATTAAATTATTATTATTATTATCAAAGTTTACATCTATAGTATTATCTGTTTTTCCCCCATATGACTGAATTGCATTTGATATTAAATTATTTAATACTTGAATTAAACTATTAATATCACCTTTTAGTTCTAATGAAGGTTCAATATTCATATTAATATTCATAGTTGTTAATGAATTTTTTAGTTCATGTTTCATTAATATATTTACTCTTTTAACTAATTCCTCAATAGTAAATGATACTACCTCTTGATTTGATAATGTAACCGCCTGACCTTTTACTGTTGTTATTATATCTGACATATATTCTGTATAATTTTCTATTTTTTCTATCCATTTTTTCATATCTGATGCTATCTCATGATGATCATTAAAATTTACTTGTGGGTCTTCAATTGATGAATCATATTCATTTATTAAGTCTTTTAGTCCTTCTACTGCACCTGATATTGACATTATTGGTGTTTTTAAATTATGTGCTATTCCGCCAACCATTTGTCCAAGTGTTGCTAATCTTTCTTGTTCCATTAACATTTCCTGATTATCTTTTAATAAATCCAGTTGTTTTTTACTATATCTTTGAACCATATTAAAAGAATTAATTAAATCTCCAATTTCATCATTTGATGTTACAGGTAATGTTTTTCCAAATTCATTTGTACATAATTTTGAAAATTTTTCTGATACTTCTGCTATATCTTTTGTTAATGATTTACTAAAAATATATAACATTATTGTAACTATTATAAATAATATTACTGCTGTTGTTTCTAAATACACTAATGAATTCATTGATGATATACTATATGTAATACAAATATAGCAATATCCCTCATTTGTTAAAATTCTCATTTCTTTTCCTTGTGTGTCTATTCCATAATTATCATATATTTTTCCATTATATTTTTCTGATATTTGTTTTGTATATTTTATTACAAATTTACTTGGTTCTTCTCCATGTAATGTTATTACTTCATCTTTAGGCGTTATAATAAATTTAGTATGTGTATCTGAGAATAATTCTAAATTTTTAAATTTATTGTATAAATCTGAATAATCATATTCAATATTTTCCGAAAAATTTTCATTTAATAAATCATTATATATGTTAAAATATACATTTTCTTTTTCCCTAACAGTAAATGTATAGCCAATAAATGTTAGAAATAATATAGTAAAAATCACTAATGGTAATATTTGTAATAGTATTTTTGATTTAAGATTTATTCTTAATCCAGTATTAATTCCTTCTTTATATGTTTTAGTTAATATTTCATTATATATTTTTTTTGAAAATATAAATGAAGACACCGCTAACAATAATGAAGTTGCAAAAATAATTATTAATATTTTTAAAACCATTACTGGATGGTGGCTACCTGTTGAAGTTAAAACAATTAATCCACAAAGTGATGGAATTGCTATTTCTAATGCTGGTATAACATATGGCAAACTAAAACATTTTCTTCTTAATTTTTTTATTAAATTTATATCATTATATTTACTTTTTTCTTTCATTAAATAGAATTTATCTATACTTCTGAACAAAAAATGTGTTACTGTTGTAATTAATATAACTAATAATATTGATATTATAGCATATTGCATCCAATATGGAATATACGACATTTCTACATCAAATTGTGTATTAATTGTTTCTGGTCCATAGTTCAATAAGTTTGGTACTAATAAAGAAAAAATTAATATACATATTAGTGCAACTGCACAATATCTAAATGATATACGCAAGCTTGGTCTTCTATATAATTTTTCTCTTAAAAACATCCTTAGTTTCTCCTTTATTTATATAAATTTTACATTTTTCATATGTGTAATTATTTTTATTAAATATTCTTCATCAATTATTGGCCAATCAAAATTCAATAAATGTAAATATTTTTTTGTATATTCAGATTGTATATTTACAGTAAAATTGTAATTAACAGTTAATAAATTATTACTATCATAATTAAAGTCATTAATAATTCCCTTTAATGAATCAATATTTGTTCTAGATAATTCTAAAACATAATTATTAAATTCACTACTATTTAGAATTTTAATGTCTATATTAAGCATTTTTAGTACTTTTATTATTTTTTCAACTGTAATTAAATTATGATTATAAATATTATATATTTTATTATTTGCAACAGAATTTTTTGCTAATGTTACAATTGCTTTTGCACATAAATCTACAGGTGTAAATTCTATTTTTTGTAATAACATTGTATCTGATACTGCAGACATTTCAACTATTGATTTAATTCTTCCATAAAATGCATTCTCATTAATTTTTTTCTGAAAAAATCCATCTGAAAATCTTCCAGATACTATTCCAATTCTTAAAATTTGTGCAGTAAGTCCTTTTTCCATATATTTTAAAATACATTTTTCTGATTCCATTTTACTATAAACATAATTATTGTCTTCATAATGTTGACCTATATATAAATCATTTTCACCAAAATTTACATTATGGTTATCTTGTTTAACCAAATAATTTCCAGAAACACTAATAGATGATAAATGTATTAATCTTATATTATTTTCATAAGCAAGCTTAGTTATATTTTGTGTTGATTGTATATTGTTTTTCTTAAATTCTTCTATATTTCCATAATGTTTTACTATTGCAGCTGTATTTATAATAGTATTTACATTATTTTTTATACTTTCCAAATCCTGTGCTGATAAATTCAAATTTTCGTAACTAGTATCTCCACCAATTATGAAAATTCTTTCATTTATATATTTAGTTAAGTCTTTCTTAAAGTAATATTTATATGTGCTATTTAATTTATCTATTCTAAATTCACTTGTTTCCCCACGTACTAGACAATATATTTTATTTTCTGTTGTCTCTAATAATTCGTTTAATATATGTATTCCAATAAAGCCATTTGAACCTGTTAAAAATACATTTCCTAATATATTTTCATTTATATTTATATCTTTTATCTTTTCTAATATTTCATCTGGGTAATGTTTAAACTCTTCTGGAATTTCACTTTGTTTTTCTTTATAATCATCCACATTATTTTCTATTTTTTGTGCCAATTTTTTTATTGTTGGATATTTATAAAAATAGTGTGTTGTTAAATTAATATTTTTTGATAATAATTCAGTTTGTGCTTGAATAATTCCAAGTGAATCTAACCCTAATGTCATAAATGAATCATTTATGTTTTTAACTTCTTTATGTGTTATATCACAAACTATTTCTGTTAATAATTTTTCAGTTCTTGTTTTTGGCAATTCTTCTATAACTTTATTTTTTATATTTTTTGGTAAATTTTTTCTGTCCAATTTTCCATTTGGTGTTAATGGCATTTTATCTAATTTTATAAAATCAGAAGGAACCATATATTCAGGCAAATTATTTAATAAATATGAAACAACATCTGCTTCATTTACATTTTTATCTGATGTATAATAACATATTAAATGATTATCTTGTGCAATAACTGCAACTTCATTAATATTTCCATATGATAATATAATATTTTCTATTTCACCCAATTCAATTCTATAACCTCTTAATTTTACTTGAAAATCACTTCTACCTAAATGGTATAAATTTCCATTTTCATCATAATATGCTAAATCACCAGTTTTATATATTATCTCATTTTTATTATATGGGAGTGGTGTAAATTTTTGCATTGTTAATTCTGGCATATTATAATATCCTTTTGAAAGTCCATCTCCACTTATGCATAAATTTCCAGGTGTATATGGAGGTAACAACTCTAAATCATTATTTAATATATAACATCTTGTATTGGCTATTGGTGTACCAATTGAAATATTTTCATTATTTATTATATTTTTAATTGTTGACCATATTGTTGTTTCTGTTGGACCATACATATTAAATAATTTTGCATTTGAATGCTTAAAAACATTATCTATTACATTTTTAGGTAATGCTTCACCACCTAACATAATTGTATTTACACTTCTTAAAAATTCTAAATTTTCTTCATCTTTTAATAAAAAAGACATTCTTGATGGAGTTGTTTGAATCATATCAACATTATTTTCTAAACATAATTTATTTAATAAATATGTATTATTTTGTTCTTTTTCAGTTGCAACTACTACTGTAAGTCCATTTGTTAATCCACCCCATAATTCTAATCCAAAAATATCAAAACATATTGTTGTTAATGATAATATAGTTTTATTATTTTTGAAATCTATAATACTATTTATACCAATTAGAAAATTATGAACATTATTATGTGTTATCATTACACCTTTTGGTTTTCCTGTTGACCCTGATGTATATATTAAATACATTAAATCTTGTGAATTTATTGAAACATTTAAATTATTTATATCTTCATTTAAATATTCATTTTTACTGGTTGATATATTAATTTTAAACACATTTTCAACATTAGCATATGTTGTATTATCTACTAAAATTGCTTTTGCATTACTATTTTCTACTAAATATAAAACTCTTTCTTCTGGATATTTTGGATCTATTGGTATATATGTTGCACCTATTTTTAAAATAGCAATTAAACTAACTACCATTTCAATAGAACGTGATATCATAACACCTACTATATCAGTTTTGTTTATATTATTTTTTATTAAATAATTGGCTAACTGATTTGCCTGTTTATTTAATTGAGCATATGTTATTTTTTCATCATCACATACTATTGCAGTATTTTGTGGAAATTTTTTTACTTTTTCCTCAAATAAATCCATAATATTTTTATTTTTTCCATATTTTACATTTGTACAATTAAATTTATTAAATATATTATTTATTTCTTCTTGTGTTAGTATATTTATATTATTTATTTTTAAATCTTTACATTTAATAATTTGATTTATTATAGATAATATTCTTTTATGAAATTTTTCTATATCATCATTATCATATTTATTTGTTTTATAATCATAACAAATATTAGTATTTCCTGTATCATTTATATCTAAAATATGAATTTGTATATCATCTGCACAATTACCATTAAAAGCCCATCTAGTCTCATAATTATATCCTTCTGTATTTGTTTTTGTAATTTGATATGATAATAATATATTATATAAATTTGGTAAATTTGGTTGTTTTTTTCTTAAGTTTTCAAGTATATTTTGATATGGATATTTTTGGTGTCTAAGCATCGTCAAAGAATTACATGCAATATTTTTAGAAAATTCACAAAACGTACTTTCATTATTAACATTTATACGCACTGGTAGTGTACTAATAAACATTCCCATTGTATTTTTCTGATTGTAATTTACCCTATTTAATATAGGAGTTCCTATTACAAAATCGTGTGAATTATTAATTTTACTTAAATATATTGCATATACTGACATAAAGAAATTAAAATTTGATATATTGTTTTCTTTACAAAATTCCGTTATTTCACTATTTAATTCTTTGGAAATTACATATGTACTTCTTTTAGCTTTACATTCTGTTTCTTTGCCTAAGCAATTAAATTTTGAAGGAATTGTAATATTTTCTGGTATATTACTAAATACAGAAGACCAATATTGTTCATCTTTTATAAATTTGTTACTACTCATATATTCGTTTTCTTCATTGTTAATATAATCTAAATATGAAAATTTAGTTTTATATTCTATGTCTTCATTCCCATTTAATAATAAATTATAATTATTTATAACCTGTCGACAAAAAAGCCCCAAAGCCCATGAATCTGCCAACAAATGATGTATATTTATGCAAAATCCACCCTGATTATTTGGAAATTTAAATATAACAATTTCAAACATATTATTTTCTGAAAAAATTTCATATTTTTTACTTTGCATTTCTTCTTCAATATTTTTTATGCATGAAACATCTGCTATTTCTTGAACATTAATTTCTACATTTTTGTATTTAGTTAAATATTGCATAACTATATTTCCTTCTAATTTAAAATGAAGTTGAAAATTATCATTATTTTTTATAGTAATGTTCATTGCTTTTTTTAATAATTCAAAATTTATTTCTGAATAAATTATTGCTGTACCGCATATATTATTTATTGTAGTACCTGAATAATATTGTTCTGTTAAAAAAATATTTTTTTGAGGATTTGTTAATTCATATAAATTATTTTTTTTTGCTTCCATAAAACCACCTACTAATGTTCATTTATTTCGTTTTTATATCATTATATAATAAAACATAAAAAAATCAATATTTTTTTTGTTAATATTTTTTAATTAGAAATTTTTTCAAAACTATTGACTTTTACATTTAAACGTCATATAATATATTAAGTTATACATCGCGGGGTGGAGCAGTTGGCAGCTCGTCGGGCTCATAACCCGAAGGTCGTAGGTTCGAGTCCTACCTCCGCAACCAAATTGGAATAAGCATTTTGTAGAAATACAAAGTGCTTATTTTTTGTGGTTTGACCACTTGTTTTACAATAATTATTTTATACCAAAAACTTTTATTTCTACATATAAATTCCCATTTTCCTCATTACTATAATAATTGCCTTTTCCATTTAACTTAATAAAAGTATTATGTTTTACATTTTTTGGTATATTTATTGTTTCTACAGTTTTTTCTACTATATAACCTTTATCTTCACTTATGACTTTTCTTTTAATTTCAACAGGCATAAACATCCCAGACTTTGCCTGTTGTTTTGTAATTTTCATAGTTACATATATATCTTTTTGATTAAAGTATTCATCAAATATATCTTCTAAATTAAAATTAAACATATTAAAACCTCATTAGTTAGAATTTTGTTTTACTGTTAACAATCTATCAAATTCTTGTTTAAACTTTTCCATATATTTTTCGTCTGACATAAATTGATAAGTTGGATGATACATTTCTATTACATATTCACAATGTACATTATCTTTTAAGTCATTATATATTTCATGTACCCCTGCACAGAAAACAATAACTTTTGGATTTATAATTTCAATCTCTTTCCATATATAATTTTCTTTGTATTTTTCATAATAATTGTACAAAATCTTCTTATCACACTCTGCAAACCCGCCTCTTTTATTTACATTCATATATGATATATCAGTTTTTGATAGTTCAGGAAATTTTTCACATATGTACTTTTGCATTTTCTCTATTCGCCTAGTAATTTTTAAATTATTATTCTCAACTTTATAAACTGATTTAAACCAAAATGTTTCATTTGCCTTACAGTTACCACATAAGTTACTTTCAGCTAGAATATAAAGAACAGTATTATCTTTTCCATCAAATACAAAACCATCATAAGTGAAACTATTTTTACTAACTTGCAAAACTGGTATGGTTGTTTTTTGATAATCTATTTTTGAATTACCTTCTTTCTCTTTTACCTGCTCTTTTTTCCACTTTTCAAATAATTCATATAATTTTTCAGTTTTGTTCATATATAATCACCTCATTAGAATCTGCTTTTTTAAAAAGATACCACAACACCATTATTAATTCAAGTATCAATTTATAGATTTTCATATGTTATAATTTAGTATTTTTTATTTAGAGTAGTCTAAAAGTAAGAATTACATAACCCAAGTTATATATATCAATGTTATGAAGCTAAGAACATTAATATATCCCGCTTGGGTTATGTAATTCTTTTTGTTAGACAAATACTTGCAAAAGTGTTATACCACTCTATAAAACAAAATATTAATAAACAAATTTGACTTTGCCTCTAAACTTATTTAACAACAATATTATTTTTTATTTCATCAAATCTAGAATTTCCAATACCATTTACATTTTTTAAATCATCTATAGTCTTAAACTTTCCATTCAAGTCTCTATATTCAATAATTTTTGCAGCTGTGGATGGTCCAATTCCGTTTAATGTTTCAAGTTCTGTTTGTGTAGCTGTATTTATATTCACCTTTTTTCCCTCCTTATTTAATTTATTATCATTATTAACTATAATATTATCTCCACTATTATCTATTACATACTCAAAATTATCTGTATTTTCATTTATATTCGGAATTTTAACCTTTTGCCCATCTGATAGCACATATGCTAAATTAATTTTGCTTAAATCTGCCATATTAGTTACTCCACCAGCCTTTTCAATTGCATCTGCTATTCTTTGACCTTCATATAATATTATTAGACCTTCATTATTTACTTCTCCTATTATATGAATATATATTTCTTTTTTATCTAAATCTTCTATATTTTTTTCTAAATTATTCACATTATTTTCTTTTGTATTATCAACATCAAATTGTTCTAAAATTATTTCATTTTTTTTGTTAAATTTAATAGATATTACAGAAATAATACCTATTAAAAATATTATAATTAATGTTATTATTAATATTTTATTATTTTTTATTATCTTCATTTTTAACTTCCTTTCTTTCTATTGACATTCAAAAATTGGTATTATATATTAATAAAAAAATCACCATAATTAGGGGGTATTTTATGAAGCAGAAAAATAAAATGCTTATTATTTTTAGTATTATAATTATACTTTCTCAAATATTATTAACTACAACATGTTTTGCAGATACTAATAAAGAAACAAACCTAAACATATATGCCAAATCATGTATTTTAATAGAACCTACAACAAATACAATTGTATATGAAAAAAATTCAAATGAAAAAATGTACCCTGCAAGCACAACAAAAATTTTAACTGCAATATTAACAATGGAAAAGTGTGATTTAAAAGATATAGTTACAATAACAAATGAAATGGTTTCTAAAGTTCCGGCAGGTTATACATCTGCATATTTAAAGCCAGGTGAGCAATTAACTATTGAGCAACTTCTTAATGCTTTACTTGTTCCTTCTGCAAATGATGCTGGGTTTGCACTTGCAATTCATATCTCTGGTTCTGTAGAAAATTTTTCAATTTTGATGAATGAAAAAGCAAAAGAAATTGGATGTACTAATTCAAATTTTACAAACCCAAGTGGTATTCATAGTGAAAATCATTATTCAACTGCAAAAGATATGGCACTTATAGGTTTATATTCTTTAAAATATCCACAAATAACTAGTATTTGTTCTCAAACATCATATACATTAGAAATACCACAATCAAATACACGTACTTTTGAAACAACAAACACATTATTAAAAAATACGGAAAATAGTTATTACGAATATGCAACTGGACTAAAAACAGGATTCACTTCACCTGCTGGTTCATGTATAATTGCAACTGCTAAAAAAGATAATATGGAATATCTTGTAGTAATCCTTGGTGCTCCAGAACCTACTAATGATATAAATTATCGTGATATAGATTGTAAAACATTATTTGAATATGGATTTCTTAATTATGAAAATTTGATTTCTGCACAAAAAAGAGCTATAACATTTTTAAATAATTATGCCTCTTTTGTAATAGATATAAATACTATATTAAAAATATCTTTAGGAGTACTTTCAGCACTATTTGTTTTTACTATATTATATAAAAAAAATAAAACAAAAAAATTTGAAAATAGTGAAGATATTTTTAATTTTAGATGTTCTTTTTGGTAATATATTTGAAAATAAATTAATATGATTTAAAAAATATTTGTAAATATAGGTGACATATCAAGTGTCACCTATATTTTTTAATAATCTGATCCAATTATAATAGTGAAGTCAACCCCATTTTTATTAGTAGTTGAACTTGAAATTAAACCAATACCTATAGTGTTTTTTAATGTTTCTGAAACAGAATTATCTTGATTAGTTCTATTTATTATTGCTGTTTTCTCTGTTAAAGTAGTATTTCCTGTAGATACTACTTTATATCCACTTTCTTCTAATAAGCTTTTTAAATTGTTTAAATTCATTTCATCTTTTGTTCCATTTAGTATATTAATTTTTATGTTAGCATTTTTTTCTTGTTCTTCTGTTAATTCTGATTTAAATAATTTTTCTATAATTTTTGCTGTTTCTTTTTTATTATGTATATATATCCAAACTCCATTGCATTTTTCTGGAGTTCCTGGAAGTGTTTCTGTTTTTATATTATCTGTTTTATAATCCAGCGCATATGGTGCATAATCTTTTAAATTCCATAAATTGAAATTAGTTTCTACATTTTTATTAGCAATTTTTATATAATCATCAACTTTTGTAAGGTTTTCAGCTTTAGCAACTTGTTTTATAACTTCTGTAATAAATGCTCTTTGTGTTTTCATTCTACCAATATCTTCTTGTCCATATTCTGCTGGGTATGTTGTACCATCATTATTATGTCTAAATCTTAAAACCTGTTCTGCCTTATTCCCATCTAAATGCTGATAGCCAGCCTTTAAGTGTATGTGTAAATTTTGTGATGAATCATCATAATCCATATCAATTGGAACATCAAAGTATAAACCTCCAACACTATCTACTAAATCTTTTAAACCTTCAGTATCAACTTTTATGTAATATTTTATATCCATTCCAGTTATTTCATTAACCTTGTTTAATAATTTATTTGGGTCTATTTGATATAATGCATTAATTTTGTCAAAACTTGTTGCATTATTTTTATTTCTACCAACAAATGTATCTCTTGGTATTGAAAGCATCGCTACATCTTGTATTTTTGGGTCATATGAACATACTAATAAAGTATCTGTTAAATTCTGACTTTGACCTATTACTAAAATATTAATTCTTGATAAATTTGAAAGAGTATTTGAATCATGACCTAATATTGTTGCAACAAAACCTCCTAAAGTCCATCCATTTTCATTCATTCTTTTTATAAATAAACCAGCAATTGCAATAATTGCAATTAAAATTAGTATTAAAAAAGTCCTTAATATTTTATTTTTCTTTTTCCTTCTTTTTTTCTTTTTTTGTTTAACATTGTAATCTGTATTACCTAAGTTTAATGTTACTTCTCTAAATATTTGTTCTTTTTCATTTTTCATTTGTTTATTATTCACTGTTCTATTTGACTTACCAGTGTTTCTTCCTTTATTATTCTTACCCAAAAAAAATCACTCCAATTTTTATAAATTATTAGAAAAATAATTTTAATAATATATTGTTATTACATAAAATATTACCTATATATGATTGGTTTATTAATTCTAGCAATGAATATTTGTTAATCATTGTTGAAACAAAAGTAATTAATGCAAATCCAACAAAAATAATTATAAATCCTTGCAATATTCCATATAATATCCCGCCTATTTTATCACATTGTTTTATTAAAGGCAACTTTGTTATTAAATCTGTTAAAGCTTTCACAAATATAAGTGCTATTCTTGCAATAATAAGAAGTATAATAAATGTAAAAATATTAATTATTTTTAAGGAAATTTCCTTAGCTACTGAATTTACAATTTCATTTTTCTTTTCTTGTGTAGCTTTTTCAACTTCATTAGACATATATTCGATAATTGGTGATGATTTTTCCTTATTTGAATTTTCATCATTTTTTTCTTCTTTTTCAAACATCTGAATTATTGATGTTTGTATATTTTCATCTATCTGTGTATTATTTATAACAACCAAAGAAATTGGTTTAAACAACATAACAGCTATTATTAATGCAATAAAAAACGATAATACCTTTATTGCACACTGTGCTAGCCCTTTTTTATATCCCATAAAAATGCAAAGAGCTAAAATTGCTATAATAATTAAATCAACAACATAAAACATTTTTCAATTTGTATGATACTTAAAAATCATACTCTCCTTCATAAATATTTAGGTTTTAATAAGATACCTATAAACTTATAAACTCAATTTTATTCCTATACACTATTCCAGCTATATTATTTGACATTACTATATTTCTAATTTCTTGGCTTGATGTATATTTTTTTATTAACCATCCAACTTCATTTATAAAATATACCTCTGACCCTAAATTAACGCATATTGTGTCATATTTTGAATATACTTCTTTTGCAATACCATTTATAGTATACATATATGAATTATTGTTTGTTGTATTATAAATTTCCAAATTTGATATTTGATTGTTAATTCCATGGGTTTCCTCTATAACCTTAAAATAACTTTTAGACAATTTAATACCAGCAAATGTAACTTTTGATTCTGATAAATCTGCTATTTTTTCTAAACTTCCATTTTTCAATAAATATATTTCTTTATCACACATACATAATAATTCATCTTTTTCATGATATTCTAAATTTGTAGCTAATATATTTGATGGAATATTATATGTATATATAATAGAGTTTGCTGGATCTTGTTTAGCCTTTTCAATTGATATTGTTTTTACTGTTGTTTCTATAAGTGTTCCTGATATATTCATTTCACAAAAGCTTAAATATTTGTTATCATTTGAAATATCTACATCAACAGCTACTGTATTTGATAAAAATGTTTTAAATACTTCTCCTCCATCTTCTGAATATGTTATTATTACAGATTTATAGCTTGTACCTGAAACCACTACAGAAACATATCCATTTTCATTAACACTTACTCTTGAAATTTGACCTTCAACTTCCTTTTCCCACACTATCTTTTTGTCTTTAATTAAATATACTTTTTGCTGGTTCTTTTCCGCGATTACTAAGTATTTATCTTGTGATGCAAATATTGGTGAACTAATATTAATTTCTAAACTATCAACTTCATTTCCAGATGAATTGTACAATAATAATTTGTTATTTTCTAATATTGTTACATAATTATAATATGCATATGTATGTATGTTTTTTTCTGAATCTATATTTATATATGGAAGGTTATTTTCTGATACACTTTTTAATAATATATATTTGTCCATAAAATTTCTGAAATTTGAGTTTGATACATATGTAATATAAATTGTTACAATAAAAATTGCAATTATTGATATTATTACTGATATTATCACCTTTTTTTTATTCAAAGTTTTTTCTTCATCTGAATTATTATATTGTTTATACTCTAATAATTTCATACCTTTTCCTCTTTTGATATATTCTCCATAACACATTTATACCAGTTTTTGTTATTTTTTGCAAGGTTTTATTAAAAAAATGTTATACTTGTTATTACTATTTATGTTTTACAAAAATCAATAAAACTTCAAATAAACCAATTACCCCTAACATTGGGTATAATAAATTCACTAAAACAGAAAAACTAATTTGTGATAAAAATATTCCAGATATACACATACAAGTCATGTTTCTTTTATATACATCTCTTTTTTGGTTACAATTATTTAAAAATCCACAGCCAGCTGATATAGCAGTAGTTAAAATAGAAATACCAATCATAAGTATATATATGTTTTTATATAAAACTCCATATTTTTTCACAATTTCAATTATAGGCATTTCTAAATTAAAAATGTTAGCATTTCCTTGTAATAACAAATTATAAATTGAAAAACTCAAAACTACTAACAATATAAAATTAATAGCAGAAATATAAAATATTCTTTTTGAATTTGTAACAAGTTTTCTAATTGGAATTAATACAGGTATTAAAATAATACAGTTATAACATGCATATAAAACACATTTTAGTATTCCTATATTATAGTTTAAGTTAATACTATTAAACACATTATTAAAATTACTTATAATATTTGTATTTTTTGTAGATACAAATATTATAAATGTAATTAAAATAGGGATTAAATAATTACTTATCTGTATTAAACCATTTATATTTTTTAAAAAAATTATATAACAAATTGTAGTTAATATTATACTTCCTATTATTGGATTTATATTGAATTCTTGTTTTAAAAAGCTTGAGAATCCCGAAATCATTACATAATATGTTATTAATAAAAACAAATTTACAATATTACTAAATAAGCCTGTAAATTGATTATCTATCTTTTTATAATTTACATTAAATTGATTATGTTTTTCAAAATTTCCTACATATTTACAAAATTCTTGATATGTATTTATTTTATTTTTATTACACATTATTAATACTTTATATATAACAACACTAATTAAAAAACTTGAAATAAATATTCCAAATATCCCATGAAATTTATATATGAAAAAAAATGAATAAATTTCTTTACCTGATGCAAAACCCGCACCAATTAAAGTTGCTATTATTACAAGCACAATCTTTATTACATTTTTCATAAATAATCTCATTCCTTTCATAATATTACTAATTTTAAACTTATGTACAATATTATGTGTAATAAAATCTATATGCAACTTATATATTTTATATTCATATTTATCTTGTGTTCTATTTTTTTAGTTTAGACATATATTTTACAAAACAAAAAGAAAGGATAAAATTTATACTATGCTATACTTATACCCTATATTAATATCATTTATATTAGTATTTATATCTGAACTAGGTGATAAAACACAATTATTAGTACTATCTTTTTCATCAAAAACTAAAACTAAAAATATAATTTTAGGAGTTGCATTAGGTTCACTTCTTAGCCATGGAATAGCAATTACATTTGGTAGTACACTAAATGTTTTAAATAGTCCAAAATTTCAGGAAATAATAAAGTCTTTAACATATATTACATTTATTATTTTTGGTATTTTTTCATTCATATCAATAAGTAAAAAAGAATCTCAAAATTCAGATAGTTTTATAAATAAAATTTTAAACTGGAAGGTAAATTATATTTATATAATTGCATTTTCTATTGCCATTGGCGAACTTGGGGACAAAACATTTTTAGCGTCAATTGGTCTTGGAATACAATATCCTTATAACAAATTGCCTCTAATACTTGGTGCAACTTTTGGAATGGTTTTTAGTAATTTAATTGCAATTATTTTCGGAAAAGTTTTAATTAGTAAAATATCTGAAAAAGGCATAAAAATATTATCAGGAATTTTATTTATTATTTTTGGAATTCTAGGATTTTGCTAATATTGATTTTTATAAAAAAATATAGTATCATATTACATAATTAAATTATATATAGAAATGAGGGGAATAAATATGACAAGCAAACAACGCGCTTATTTAAGAGGTCTAGCAAATGGCATAGATGCTATATTTCAAATTGGAAAGTCTGGGATATCAGATAATCAAATTCAACAATTAAAAGATGCTTTAGAAGCACGTGAATTAATAAAAATTTCTGTTTTAGAAACAGCACCTTATAGTGCTAAAGAATTAGGACAAGAAATTGCAAATTTAACAAATTCAATATTAATTCAAACAATTGGAAATAAAATTACTTTATTTAAACAAAAGAAAGAAGATAGTAAAATAAACTTACCTACAAAATAATTTCTACATAACAAATTTTCATATTTTATATTTTTTTAATTTGGCAGTATAGATAAAATTATGCATCTCTTTTTTTACATAATTTTATCTATACTGCTTTTTTAATTAAACTTTTAAGTATTAATATTTTTTGTTGCTCAATTATATAGTTTAAACCTTATTTACAATATAACCTTATTGAAATTATAATTCAAATTGTTCAATATATTTTCCTCTCTATTTGTACAAGTTAAAATAATAATCTGTTTATTTGAATAATTTTGGACTAAATATTTTAAAATATTTTCTAACCTCTCATCATCATAATATGCAAAAGACTCATCTAAAATTATAGGCATATTTTCATTTGAAATTTCCTCATTTATTGATAAACGCAATGATAAATATAATTGATCTATAGTTCCCAAACTCAATCTTTCTGCTGGAACATATTCTCCAGATGCAAGCTCAACCATTAATCCATTTTCATCATTAATAGAAACCTTATTATATTTTCCGCCTGAAATTATTTGTATATTTTCTGATAAGTTATTTGTAAATTTAGGTGTAATATCATTTTTCATTTTTTCATATGCCTCTTCTAATATTTGCTTTGCAACTATTATTGCATTATTTTTATTTATTAAACCATTATACTCTTCTTCAGTTATAGCTATTTCTTCTTCTATTTTTGCTAAATTTTCTAATTGAGGTAATATATTATTTTTATTCAATTCAATTCTATGTAATTCTAATTTTTTTTCATTAACATTTGATACACAATTATTTAATAAATAATTAACATCTTCTGAATTTAATAATTTATCTATTTCATTAATATCCATTTTAGATATATATTTATTCCTTATTTTCTGTTTTTCAATATCGTTCAATTCTTTTATTTTATTTTTTGTTTCATCAATTAACTGTAATTGTTCTTTCTTATTATTTTCAATTACATCAATTTTAGTATTTATTACATTTAATTCATCTAATATTTTTTTATTTTTTGCTTCTATAATCAAACGCTTATTTTCTTCTGTTTTTTTATTTAACTCTTCCTTATTTTTTCTAATTATTTCTAATTCTTTTATTTTATTTTTTTCACATATATAAATAATTAATATTATAGGTATTCCTATTAAACCAATAAACTTTAATATACTATTTGAAAACATTGCAAATAATGCTATATTAACTATCAAAATGATAATAAATAAAATAATATATTTTATTAAATTCACTTTATTTTTATCATTTTTATTATTATCCTTATAATCATTTTCTACTATATAATTCTGTTTTAAATCTTCTTCACTCTTTATATTATTATTTTGAAAAACAATATTTTTTTGTAACTTTAAATTTTCAATTTCATCATCATCTTTTTGTACTAAAGATTTATTATAATTTAATTTCTGATTTTCAAATGTTAAATTATTATTAATTTCTTTTAATTGTTTTAGTATTTCAATTTTTACTTCATCATTTTTAATACTTTCTTCAATTTCATTTTTATTTGTTTCTAAGTCAAATTTTATATCAGTATATTCAAGTAATTCTTGTTTTTTATTTTCTAATTCTTTTAATTTATTTTGTGCTATATTTATTGGTTTTCCTTGACTCCTATATGTTCCAACTTCATCTAATTGCTTTTTATATAATTTATCCATTGCTTTTTTAAAAGAAACATTATCATCACCAGTACCAGCAATATTTGCCATTTTTTGAATAAGCACACTTTGCGAATTTTTTTCCAATTTAACTTCTTGTTGCATTGAGGCAACACTTGAATAAAATGTTGCTTCATCAACATTAGTTTGTTCATAAAAAAATTGATTTCCCGAATTTTTATCTATTTCAAACTCCTTTGAAATATCTTCTAAATTACTATTGTAAATCTTAGGACTTTTTTTGCTAAATTCCCTATATACTTCAAACTGTTCACCATTGTTTAGTTCATATTTTATTTTACCTGAGAAATCCTCTCTTACCCATGGTTTGTATTTTTCATAATCCGAATACTCTCTACCTTTTTTATTTCTTGACGTACCATAAAAAATGTTACTAATAAATTTTAATAAAGTAGATTTTCCAGACTCATTTTTACCATAAATAATGTTTATATTATCTGACAATTCCATTTCTTTATCTTCTAAATTACCAAATGAATTTATTTTTATATTTTTTATTTTCAAATATATCACTCCATTATTTTTAAGTTTTTTATTTTTCCAATATTTCAAGTCCTATTTCTAAAGCATTTTCTAATATTTGTATATCATCAGGATTATTATTCAACTTTTCCAATAATTCCTTTACAAACAAACCTTTTAATGTGCTTTCTTTAGAAATTTTTTCTAAATCATAATTTAATTTAGTATAATTTTTAACTTTAATTATATTATTATTTAAAATTAATTTATTTAATTTATACATATCAATTTCAAATTTTCTTTTTCCTATTAATGATATTTTATAATATTTATTTTCATTAAATTCTATATTATTTATTTTAGTTACTAGTTCATCTAAATCTAAAATATCTGTAACATCTATTTCTTGAATTATAAATTCCTTGTTATCCATAGGTATAAACTCAAGCTTTAAACTATTTTTAGTAATATCTCCAACTATCATTCCATGATTTCCTAATTCATCAAAACCTAAAGATACTGTTGAACCTGGATATACAATTCTTTGGTCTTGTTTATTATTATAATCAGGCTTATGAATATGACCTAATGCAACATAATCAAATCCCTTAGATTCAATTAACTTTTCTGATATTGGATTATATTCTTTTTCTAAATTATTTGATGCATTAAGTGTTCCATGTGCTATTAATATATTCAACTTTTCTTTATTTTTTATTTCCATATTTTCTAGGTCGTGATTAGTATAATAAAAATCATTAAATCCATAACCATATATATCTAAATCTTCATTTTCAAAAACTGACATTTTAGAGTCAAAAATGTGTACATTTTCATTCCAAAAAAATTTATTATAAAATGAATTTTTTAAATATGGATCATGATTTCCTGGAGTAATAAAAATTTGTGTATTTGGTATTTGCATAAATAAATTATTTATGTATTCTATTGTACTTAATCTTATATATTCATGTTCATAGAAATCGCCTGCTATGAATAAGTATGGTATATTATTTTCTTTTATATAATTTATAATTTTATTAAAAACTTTTCTTTGATCTAGCCTTCTAATATCTCCTAAATCTGCTTTATTTGTAAGTGTTGTAAATGATGTATCAAAATGCATATCTGCAATATGTACAAATTTCATATTTCGTCTCCTTTTTATTTTTTCTATTATTTTTATATCATATTTTTTTGTTAAAAGTCAATAGTTTTTGCGAACTTTTGTTTTTATTTTGTTTTATGATAAAAAATTTTGGTGAATTGTAAAAATAAAATATAGTTTGTAAAACTAAAATAAATTGTAAGATTAATATAAGAAAAATAAGCAT
>CAKPDY010000003.1 GCA_934149165.1 uncultured Clostridia bacterium
ACTACTACTTGGTGTTATTGTATAACTATTTCCATTTCCATCTTTTACATTTGCATTATAATTTACTATGTCTCCTATTTGTACTACATCTGCTAATTTTTTTGCATTTTCTACTGTTATATCTCCCTGACTTAATGTCTTTGTTTCTACTGCTAGCACAACACCTCTTTTACTATACACATTTCCAGTATAGCTATCTACTTCTAAACTTCCCTCATCATCTTCTTTTACTGTATATGTATATAACAAGCTTTTTCCATCTGTTCCTACACCACTAAATGTTGTTTCTTGTGCATTTCCTGTTCCAAATCTTATTTTTAGTACAGGTGCTGTTTGTTGTGTTACTGCCACTCTATTTGGTGCTCCATATATTTTGTCTGTATAATTTGCTCTTATTGTTATTACTTCTCCTGCTGAATATGTTCCACTTGTTGGTGTTACTATTTCTATATTTCCTTGACTTAAACTTTGTTCATTTGGGTCACGTTGTTCACCTATTACTGTTATTTTCATACTTGTTGTTGTTCCTGATTCTGCTGTATCTATTACATCATTTATTTCTATTATTTTTGTTTCTGTATCTGCTTGATTATTTAGATTATTTAATATTGCTTCTATTTTTTGTTCAATTGTTAATTCATCTGTTATTCCATTTTCTGTTTTATAACTTTCATATACTGTTTCTGGTTCTATTTGCTTTTTTTGTGCTAAGTTTTGTAAAGCATTTAACATTTTTTCTGTACTGTTTTGCATTTTTTCTACTTTTGTTTTTGTTTCAAAATCCCACTTCCAGTATATGGTTATTTGTTTAGGTATATTTACTTCATCTAATTCTATTCCACCAAATGCTGTTATTTTACCATCTACCAATTCCATTTGTGTTGTATATGTATTATCTGTGTAAAATTTTAAGTTTGTTGGTTTATTTAATGTATCTATGCTTACTTCATAATCTATTGCAATTTCACTTCCACTTCCATCTATTTCTAATATAAATTCACCATTTGTTCCAGGTGCTATTTTTCCTTTTGCCACTTGTTCTTCTTTTCCATCTGTTCTTGAATCTGCCAAACTTATTTCTTGTGTTATTTCTTTTCTATTTTCCCCTGTTCCAGAATATACCTTAAAACTCCATTTTGCTATTTGTGCTTCCACGGCCTGTTGTATTTGACTTTTATACATTGAATATGCTGTTAAACCTATTCCGCCTGAAATTACTATTGTAATTATTAATAATATGCCTATTATTTTTCTTTTATTATTACTATTTCTCTTAGACATACCAACTTCCTCCTTTGTTTTTTCACTTTGGTTATATTTTTTTCTCCGTTCAAAAATACCATTCCCTATAATTTTATTTTAGCATTATAAGCAACAAAATTCAACATAATTTTCAAAAACTATATTACTATTTATTATGATTTAACACTTTTTATTGTATAGTAACTATCATTACTTATTCCATCTGTGTTAAGTAATAATAGTTCTCCACAGATTAATTGCAAAAATATTAAATTATAACTAAAAAGCTAAAGCAAAAAAAATCAGTATGCAATTAAAAAATCACACACTGAATAATATAAATCTAAAACTTATGTTACCTAAGTAGGAAAACTAAAGCGTCCCTTTTTCCCCTTTTTTTCATTTTCATTAGGATTCCAAACTTCACCAACTTTTGGTTTATTCCAAGAAATATATTTACAACTATCTGGATTATTTTCACAAACATAAAAATTTTTTCTACTTTTAGTCTTCTTAACTATAACTTTTCCACCACAACAAGGGCATGGAACATCTATAGTTTCTATAATAGGTTTTGTATTTTTACATTCTGGGAAACCTGGGCATGCTAAAAACTTACCATATCTTCCATATTTATATACCATCATTCTGCCACATTTATCACATGGTACATCTGAAACTTCATCTACCAATACAACATGTTCTAATTCCTTTTCTACTCTTGACAATTCAACAGAAAACGGACCATAAAATTCTTTTATAACATTTTTCCAATATTCCTTTCCTTCTGCAATTTCATCAAATTCTTCTTCTATTTTAGCAGTAAATTCAACATTTATAATATCCTTAAAATTTTCTATTAATAGTTTATTTACTATTTTTCCTAATTCAGTTGGATATAATTGTTTTTTATTTTTTTCAATATATCTTCTTTCTATAATAGTTGTAATTATAGGTGAATATGTACTTGGTCTACCTATTCCCCTTTCTTCAAGGCTTTTTACAAGTGTTGCTTCTGTATAACGTGCTGGTGGTTCTGTAAAACTTTGTTTTGGTTCAATCTTCTTCAATTTTAATTCTTGACCTATATTTAACTCTGGTAACATTATATTTTCACTATCTTTTTCATTTTCATTTTCTAGAACTTCTACATATAATGTCATAAAACCTTTAAACTTCATTGTTTGACCATTTGCCTTGAAATTGTAATTATTTACCTGTATATCTACACTTGTTGTATCATAAATTGCAGTTGCCATTTGGCTTGCTATAAATCTGTTAAAAATTAATTTATATAATTTGTATTGATCTGGTGTTAATGAATCTTTTATTTTTTCTGGTTCAAGTTCTGCATATGTTGGTCTTATTGCTTCATGGGCATCTTGAGCATTTCCTTTTGTTTTATAATATCTATTTTCATAATATTCTTCACCATAGTTAGATAAAATATATTGTTTTGCTGATGTTCTTGCTTCTTCAGATATTCTTGTTGAGTCTGTTCTCATATATGTTATTAAACCAACTGTTCCTTTTTCTGGAACACGAACACCTTCATATAAAGTTTGAGCAACACTCATTGTTCTTTTTAATGTAAAGTTTAATTTTCTTGATGCTTCCTGTTGCATTGTACTTGTTGTAAATGGTGGTGCTGGATTTTTCTTTTTTTCTGATTTTTTTATATCTTTTACAATATATTTGCCATTTTCTATGTTTTTTAGTATTTCATCTACTTGTTCTTTTGAATGTATATCAACTTTTTTATTATCTTTACCATAAAATTTAGCCTGAAATGTTTTTTTGGCTTCTGTACTTTTAAGGTTAGCATATATATTCCAATACTCTTCTGGTATAAATTTTTCTATTTCTTCTTCTCTATCTACTATTAATTTAACTGCCACAGACTGTACCCTTCCAGCTGATAACCCTCTTTTTACTTTTTTCCATAAAAGTGGACTTATTTTGTATCCCACTATTCTATCTAAAACTCTTCTTGCTTGTTGGGCATCTGTTAAATTTTTGTCTATTTTTCTTGGATTTTTCATGGAATTTTTAACAGTTTCTTTTGTTATTTCATTAAAAGTAACCCTACATACACTATCTTCTGGAATTTCTAAAATATGTGCTAAATGCCATGCAATTGCTTCACCTTCACGGTCAGGGTCAGTTGCAAGATATACTTTTTTTGCAGATTTAGCCTCTTTTTTCAATTGTTTTATTAAATCTCCTTTTCCACGTATATTAATATATTCAGGTTCAAAGTTATTTTCCACATTTACTCCCAATTTAGATTTAGGCAAATCTCTAATATGTCCCATTGAAGCTAGTACTTTTGTATTTCCTCCAAGAAATTTTTTTATTGTATTTGCTTTAGCTGGTGATTCAACAATTAATAATTTGTCAGCCATGTAATATTCTCCTTTTCTTTTTTTATTTTTCTATTCTAGTCCATATTATATATTTTTTCAAGTGTTATATGAAATTTTTATTATTATTGTATTACACTTTTTTATAACAATTTCTAAAATGCATTAAAAATATGATTAATCTTATAAATTCCATTATAAAACACAACTTCAACAACGTCAATTCTTATATAAATATTTTCCATTTTTTTACAATATAGATAATATTTAATACTATTAATAATATGTACTTGTTTTCTTTTATTCACCGCTTCTGAAGGAATTCCATAATTAAAACTTGTTCTAGTTTTAACTTCAATAAACACCAGCTCTTTTTTATTTATATCATATGCAATTATATCAAGTTCACCCTGTATGCATTTGAAATTTCTGTCTATAATATTATAATTGTTTTTCTCTAAATAATTACATACAAGTTTTTCACCAGTTTTTCCAATCATTTGTTTTTCATACATATAGTTCATCTCTTATTTTAAAATTTGTACCCACTTTATTTACTATTAAACCTTTTAATTCCAAAATAGTTAAATGTACATTTATTTCTTGAATACTTAAGTTCAACTTATTAACAAGTGTTTCTGAATTTATTACTACATTTTCTTTAATTATAAAATATATATTTTTTGTAATATTGTCTAAATCTTTTAATTCATTAAATTCTTTTTCTTTAATTATTATTCTTTTTCGTTCTTCTTCATTTTTTTCGTAATTGTAAATTGTATTTTTTAGTCCTAATTCATATAATATTTCATCTGCATTTGTTATAAGTTTTGCACCTTTTTTTAACAAATTTATAATTCCTGCACTATTTTTATTTCCAATGCTATTTGGTATGCAAAATAATTTTCTACCCTGGTTAATGGCAAACTGTGCTGTTATGCTTGTTCCACTTCTATATGTTGCTTCTATAACTAATGTTCCTAAACTTAAACCACTAACAATTCTATTTCTTTGTGGGAAATATTCCTTTTTGGCTATTGTATTTGGCTTGTATTCTGATATAACACACCCCCCATTTTCTATTATCTCCTTATATAACCCGGATATTTTCACTTGGAAATATTTTATTTAAACCTGAGCCTAATACCGCTATAGTTTTCCCATGGTTTTCTATACATGTCTTATGTGCTATAGTATCTATACCCACTGCCATTCCACTAACTATACATATTCCATTTATGGTTAATTGTTTTACTATTTCTTTTGTTACATTTTTTCCATATTGTGTCATATTTCTTGAGCCAACAACAGTTATTGATGGCATATTTAAAATACTGTAATCACCTTCTACATATAATTCTTTAGGATTATTACTTATTTTTGTTAATAATTCTGGATATTTTTCACTATTTTCTGTAATTATTTGCATCTATACACCTCTTTTTTCATAATATTAGTTTCCAATTTTTTTATCTAAACTTCTATATTGAATTGCTTCAAGTAAATGTGAATTTAATATATATTTACTTTCATCTAAATCTGCAATTGTTCTTGCAACTTTTAATATTCTATTATATGCCCTTGCACTTAATCCTAGTTTTTGAAATGATTTTTTTAAAATATCTTTTCCACTTTTATCTAAACAACAAAATTCTTCTATAAGTTTTGGTGTTAATTCTGAATTAGAATAAATTCCTAAATTTTTATATCTATTTTTTTGTATGTTTCTTGCTTTATTAACTCTTTGTTTTATTGTTTCTGAATTTTCTTCTTTAATATTAGAATCTAAATTTTCATATTTTATTGGATTTACCTCCACTTGAATGTCTATTCTATCTAATAAAGGTCCACTTATTTTTCCTAAGTATTTTTTTATGCTTTCTTCAGTACATGTACATTCTTTATTTGAACCATAAAACCCACATGGGCATGGATTCATACTTGCAACAAGCATAAATTTACATGGATATGTTGATATTTGTGCAACCCTTCCAATGGTTACCTCCCCATCTTCTAATGGTCCTCTTAATACTTCTAAGGTATTTCTATTAAATTCTGGCAATTCATCTAAAAATAATACACCATAATGTGATAAACTGATTTCTCCTGGTTTAGGGTATTTTCCCCCTCCTACTAAAGATGCTGGTGAGATAGTATGATGCGGACATCTAAATGGTCTTTTATTAATTATTGGTCTTTTTTCTGAAAGTTTTCCAGCAATACTATGAATTTTTGTTATTTCTAGCGATTCTTCAAAACTTAAATCTGGAAGTATTGTTGGTATTCTTTTAGCTATCATTGTTTTTCCTGAACCGCGGATTTCCTATCATAAGTATGTTATGTGCACCGACTTGCTGCAACTTCTATTGCTCTTTTTATATTATGTTGTCCTTTTACTTCTGCAAAATCTATATTATTATTTATATTTTCTACATATAAATCTTCAAATTCTATATTTTCAAAATTTATTTCTATTTTATTATTTAAATATTCTACAGTTTCACACAAACTACTTACTGGTATTATTTGTATGCCTTTTACTATGCCTGCTTCTTTTGCATTTTCCTGTGGTAATACTACTTTTTTTATTCCTAATTTTTTTAATTCTATGCACATTGGTAATATTCCATTTATTTTATTTACTTTGCCATCTAATGATAGTTCTCCTAAAAAAGCAATATTATTAGTATTTGTAGATATAAATTCATTTGCACTTAATATTCCAATTGCTATTGGTAAGTCATATATTGAACCTTCTTTTCTTTTTGTTGCTGGTGCTAAATTTACTAGTATTTTTCTACTATATAAATTAAATCCTGAATTTTTTATTGCAACTTTTACTCTTTCTTTAGATTCTCTTATTGATGTATCTGGGAGCCCTACTATTTCAAAACATGGGAGCCCTGCTGATACATCTACTTGAACATCAATTAAATAGCCATTCAAACCAAATAATGACATACTTTTAATTATTGATAACATTAAAAATATCAACTCCTATTATTAATTTTTATTTTTGGATTTTTTGCATTTGAAAAAAAATGCATATAAGATAAAATTTGTTTTTGAATTAATTCTTATTAATATTAAAACATATTTTTGCTAATTTATCAAGTATTTTTGTAATACATATTTCGACAAAAATACACAAAAAATACACAAAACATTCTCTTGACTTTTCCAATTCACTAATATAAAATATTTTAAAATCAACTATATGAAAAGATGGTGAATTATGAATTCAAAAGATAGAAAACATATAAAATACACAACAAATCATACATCAAAAAAGTATGAAACTACAGTAAAATATAGTAAACCCAAACGAGTATTATTTTTAGTAACATCATTAATACTTTTACTGGTAATATTAATAGGAAGAATTGCCTGGTTACAATTTATTCAAGGTTCTTCTTTGAAAGAAGCAGCTATAAGGCAACAAACCACAAGTCGTATAATTAGCCCAAATAGAGGTTCAATTTACGATTCTACTGGAAAACCAATTGCAATTAGTGCAAATGTTGATACAGTTACAATTAACCCTAAAAAATTTATAGTAGAAGATTCGGAAGAAAAAACTGTTGAACTTCAAGAAAAAGTTTCAAAAGCATTTTCAGAAATTTTTGAATTAGATTATAATAATGTTTATTCTAAAGTAACAAGCACAAATTCTGTTCAAACTATAGCAAAAAAGGTTGAAGAAGATAAAATAGATAAATTAAAAAAATGGATGGAAGAAAATGAAATTTATTCTGGAATTAACATAGATACAGATACTAAACGTTACTATTATTATAATAATTTAGCTTCTAATTTGATAGGTTTTTGTGGAGATGATAATCAAGGATTATCTGGAATTGAGTATTACTGGAATTCAACTTTAACTGGAACTCCTGGTAAAATAACAACTTCACAAAATGCTGCTCAAGATATAATTTCTAATGATAATGAAAATTACATTCCTGCTGAAAATGGAAGTAATATTACATTAACAATGGATATAAATATTCAAACAATTGCTGAAAAATATCTAAAACAAGCTGTTATAGATAATGAATGCAAGCGTGGTGGAAATATAATAATAATGGATCCAAGCACAGGAGATATATTAGCAATGGCATCATACCCAGATTATGACTTAAATTCGCCTTTTACACCTAACAGCACTTTAGAAAAGAATTGGGATTCCTTATCTTCATCTGCGAAAAGTACTGCTTTACAAGGCATGTGGAAAAACCCAGCTGTTTCAAATACTTATGAACCTGGTTCTGTTTTTAAAGTTTTAGTATCTGCAATTGCATTAGAAGAAAATTTAGTTGAAACTGATACTCCTGGCATATTTTCATGTACTGGTACTCAAAATATTTATGGTACTGAAATAGACTGTGCTAAAAAAAGTGGACATGGTTATCAATCTTTAAGAGAAGCTTTAGAACATTCTTGTAACCCTGCATTTATGCAATTAGGGCAAAAAATAGGTAAAGAAACATTATACAAGTATTTTGATGCATTTGGATTATTTACAAAATCTGGAATTGCAACTGCAGGTGAAGCTGTTGGTACATTCCATGATTTAGATAAGGTTGGTCCTGTTGAACTTGCAACTATTTCATTTGGTCAAAGATTTACCATTACCCCACTTCAAATGATTACTGCAGTTTCTGCTATTGCAAATGATGGAGTTTTAATGCAACCTAGAATTGTTAAATCTGTTGAAAATACTGATACTGGTATTGTTACAACAATTGAACCAACTGAAGTAAGACAAGTTGTTTCTTCTGAGACCGCAGAAAAGGTAAGAAGCATGATGGAATCTGTTGTTTTAGAAGGTGGTGGAAAATATGGTCAAGTAGTTGGCTATCGTGTTGGTGGTAAAACAGGAACATCTGAACCTACACCTGGAAGAGAAGAAGAAGGTGTTGTTGCATCATTTTTAGCTATAGCTCCTGTTGAAAACACAAAAGTTTCAGTTTTATTAACATTATATGATCCTGCTGAAAGTAATAATTATGGAGGTCAAATTGCTGCACCTGTTGTATCACAAGTTTTGTCTGAGGTATTACCTTATTTAGAAATACCTTCTAATGATACAACAATTACTACAACACCTACAGATAACTATAATAATTTACAAACAACATCATTACCTGATGTTCAAAATAAAACTGTTGAAAATGCTAAATCAATTTTAGAAAATGCTGGATTTACTGTAGATACTACAGGAAGTTCAGATGCTACAGTTTCTGAACAAGTTCCAAAGCCTGGTACTTCTTTAATAAAGGGGTCTGTTATAAAACTTTATACAAGTAAAAATTCAGATAGAACTTCTGTAACAGTTCCTAATGTTAAAGGATTAACAGCTACAAAAGCTAAAAATACATTACTTACATATAAGCTGAATGTTAAAATTGTGGGAACTGGTAAGGTAGTTAGTCAAGACCCTATTTCAGGTACTAATGTTGAACAAGGTAGTGTTATTACAATACGACTAGGTGATGAACTTGATTCTGGTTCACATTAATTTATTTAAATATTAAAAGAAAAAATAAGTTACACATTATATGTAACTTATTTTTCTTTTAACTATTTGCAACTTCTATATTAACCTTTTTATTTTTTATTGTTTTTCCTTTTATTTTTTTCATAGTTTCATCAACAAAATCTGCTGGAATATCAACAAATGAAAAATTTTCTAAAATATTAATTTTCCCTATATTTTTGCTAGAAATTGCAGTATTTGAAGTAAAACATCCTACAATATCCTTAACCATAATTTTATCTTTTTTTCCTATATTTAAAAACAAACGTACATTTCCATTTTCATCTGGAGTAATATTTAAGTTCTGCTTTTCATTACTGTTTCCATTATTACTTAGAATTATTGTTAGCAATGCATTTGAAACCTGTTCTAAATTATAATTTTTATTAAGTAATTCTTCTATAATACTATTTTTTATATATTGATTATTTTTTATTATATTTTCTATTTGTTCTATAAATTTTTTATTTTTTACATCTTCAACTTCTTTTAAAGTTGGTATTTTTCCTTCTTTTATTTTAGTATTTGCATATTTTTCTATTTCTTTCAATTTCATTTTTTCTTTTCCAGTATAAAATGTATATGCAATACCTTCTGTACCATTTCTACCAGTTCTACCTATTCTATGAACATAATATTCTAATTCCTGTGGTATATCATAATTAATTACAAGTTCTAAATCTTTTACATCTATTCCTCTTGCTGCAACATCTGTAGCAACCAATATTTTTATTTCACCAGATTTAAGTTTTTTCATTATTCTATCTCTTTGATTTTGCTTAATATCACCATGTAAACTTTCTGCTTTAAATCCTTTTGATTTTAATTCTTCTATTAATGTATCCACTTTTTTCTTAGTATTACAAAAAATTATAGCTTTTTTAGGTTGAATAACTTCTAATATTCTTGATGTAGCTTCATCTTTCATTTTTGCTTTAACTTCTATAGCTTCTTGTTTAATTTTCTCTACAGTTAATTCTTCTGATTTTATTTTTATATTTTTAGGATTATTTAAATATTTTTTAGTAATTCCCATTATTCTTTTATTCATTGTTGCTGAAAACAACAATGTTTGTCTATTTTCTGGAATATCTTTTAAAATTGTTTCAATATCTTCTTCAAATCCCATATTTAGCATTTCATCTGCTTCATCTAATACAACCATTTTTACATTATTTAATTTTATAGTTCTTCTTCTCATATGATCCATTACTCTACCTGGTGTTCCAACTATTATTTGTACACCTTTTTTTAAACCTAAAATTTGTCTTTCTATAGATTCACCACCATAAATTGCCATACATTTGATATTTGCACTATATTTCAAGTATTTTCTTAGTTCTTGTGTAACTTGAACTGCAAGTTCTCTTGTAGGACATAGAACTATTGATTGTGTTTTTTTTGATGTTTCATCAATTTTTTCTATCATTGGTAAACCAAATGATGCGGTTTTACCTGTACCTGTTTGTGATTGTCCTATTAAATCTCTTCCTTCCAATATATATGGTATAGATTTTGTTTGAATTTCTGTTGCTTCTATATACCCAATATCTTTTAATGCTTTTTTTACGTTTTCTGATAAGTTTAATTCTTCAAATTTTAATACTTTTTTCTCCATTTTATATAGTAGTTTTTGCTCTACTATTCCCCTTTCTATAATTTAACTTTTTAATTATAACACATTTTGGAAAAATAAGCAATTTTTATTTTTTTAAATCTTCCCAAGCTTTTTTCAAGACAATCTTTGAATCATTATAAGTAATTCTTTCCATTGCTTCTTCATAAGTTAACCATTGAATTTTTTGCACTTCTTCCTCTTGTGGTTTCATTTCTCCACTTATTTTTTCTGCAATAAATAAAACAACATCTTTTTCTACTCCTTCTTTTGGAGAATAATGTTCTACATACCTATAATTTTGATTAATTTTCACATCATAATTAGTTTCTTCTTTAATTTCTCTAATAGCTGTTTCAACCTCTGTTTCTCCTCCTTCAACATGTCCTTTTGGAAATCCCCAATGTCCTGCTGATTGTTGAATTAATAAAATTTTTCCCTCATTTAAAACAATAGCTCCACATGATTTTTCATATTTCATATTCATTCTACGACCTTTCTTTTTATTTTATTATTAGATTTACATTATTTGAATCTACATCTACAATTAAAGTTGAACCAGGTATTACTTCATCACCAATTATTTTTTTAGCAACCAATGTTTCAATATTATTTTTTATAAATCTTTTCAAAGGTCTTGCACCAAAATTTTGGTCATATCCATTTTCAACAATAAATTCTTTTGCTTTATCAGTAATTTCTATTTTAATTTGTTTAGATTCCAATCTTTTTTGCAAATCTACTAACATTAAATCTATTATAGTATAAATTTGCTGTTTCATCAATGGTTTATAGAAAACAATTTCATCTAAACGATTCAAAAATTCAGGTCTAAATGATTGTTTCAATAAATTTTCCACTTGTTTTTTAGCTTCTTCAGATATTTCACCTTTATCATTTATTCCTTCTAATAAATATGAAGAACCTAAATTAGAAGTTAAAATAATTATTGTATTTTTAAAATCCACAGTTCTTCCTTGTGAATCTGTAATTCTTCCATCATCTAAAACTTGAAGTAAAATATTAAATACATCTGGATGTGCTTTTTCAATTTCATCTAACAATACAACTGAATATGGTCTTCTTCTAACCGCTTCTGTTAATTGCCCACCTTCTTCATATCCAACATATCCTGGAGGCGCACCAATTAAACGGCTTACACTAAATTTTTCCATGTATTCAGACATATCTATTCTTACCATATTATGTTCATCATCAAACAATGCTTCTGCTAATGCTTTTGCAAGTTCAGTTTTACCAACACCTGTTGGTCCTAAAAATAAGAATGAACCAATTGGTTGATTTGGGTTAGCAATTCCTGCACGAGAACGAATTATTGCATCACTTACTTTTTTTACTGCTTCATCTTGCCCAATAACTCTTTCATGTAAAATATCTTCTAAATGTAATAATTTTTCTCTTTCACCTTCCATTAATTTTGAAACTGGAATACCTGTCCAACGTCCTATTATTTTAGCAATTTCCTCTCCTGTTACTTCATTTCTTAATATACTATCTTTACCTTTTCTTTCTTCAACAATTTTCTCTTGTTCTGCTAATTGTTTTTGCAATTCAGGTAATTTTGAATATTTTAATTCTGCAGCCTTATTTAAATCATATACCCTTTCTGCTGCTTCAATTTCGCCATTTACCTTATCTAATTCTTCCTTAATTTTCTGAACTTTATTTATAGCATTTTTTTCATTTTCCCATTTAGCTTTCATTTCATTAAACTTTTCTTTCATATCTGCTAATTCTTTTTGAACATCTACTAAATGAGCTTTAGATAATTCATCTGTTTCTTTTTTCAAAGCAGCTTCTTCTATTTCATGTTGCATAATTTTTCTAGAAATATCATCAAGTTCTGTTGGCATAGATTCCATTTCAGTTTTGATTAAGGAACAAGCTTCATCAATTAAATCAATTGCTTTATCTGGTAAAAATCTGTCTGAAATATATCTATGTGAAAGAACTGCTGCTGTAATTAATGCTTGGTCATGAATTTTTACACCATGAAATAATTCATATCTTTCTTTTAGTCCTCTTAAAATTGATATAGTATCTTCAACACTTGGTTCATCAACCATTACAGGTTGAAAACGTCTTTCTAATGCAGCATCTTTTTCAATGTATTGTCTATATTCATTTAAAGTTGTAGCACCAATACAATGCAATTCACCTCTTGCAAGCATTGGTTTTAATAAATTTCCTGCATCCATTGCACCATCCGTTTTTCCAGCTCCAACTATTGTGTGAAGCTCATCTATAAATAAAATAATTTTTCCTTCACTTTTCTTTATTTCATTTAAAACTGCTTTTAACCTTTCTTCAAATTCACCACGATATTTAGCACCTGCAATTAATAATCCCATATCTAATGAAAATATTTTTCTATTTTTTAAATTGTTTGGAACATCTCCATTAACAATTCTTATTGCTAATCCTTCTGCTATAGCTGTTTTACCAACACCTGGTTCACCTATTAAAACTGGATTATTTTTAGTTTTTCTTGATAATATTCTTATTACATTTCTTATTTCTGAATCTCTTCCTATAACAGGGTCTAATTTATTTTGTTTTGCAAGTTCTACTAAATCTTGACCATATTTGTTTAAAACATCATATGTTTCTTCTGGATTTTCACTCGTGACTCTTGTATTTCCTCTTACATCTTTTAATGCAGATAAAATGTTTTGTTTATTAATATTATTATTTCTTAAAATATTATTAATTTTGGTATTTGGATTATTAATAATTCCAAGTAAAATATGTTCTACAGATACATATTCGTCTTGCATTTTTTTAGCTTCGCTTTCTGCAGATAATAACGCTTTATCCACATCATTTGATATATATACCTTATCTGGCTCACGTCCTGAACCTGTAACTGCTGGTATAGATTTTATTGAATTTTCTATATCTATTTTTAATGCATTTACATTCACATTCATTTTCTTAAATAACTCTGGTATAAAACCATTTTGCTGATTTACAAGTGCCTGTAACAAATGTTCCTCTTCTATTTGCATATTTTGATTTTGAAGTGCTATTTTTTGTGCTTCATTTAATGCTTCTATTGATTTTTGTGTAAAATTTTGCATATTCATATATTTTTAACCCTCCTTTTTATATATTATTACATTATTTTTAGGCATTATTCTGCCTATCTTTTTATTATAATCCTATTTTTTAGCAGAGTCAATAGGAGAGTGCTAATTTTTTTAAAAAATTTAATTCGACGCGTGCATAAACTATGCAACGCGTCCAATTAAATTATTTTAATTTTATTAAAACATATAAACTTTCAAACAAATTACAAATCTCTGTAATCAGCAATGCAATTCCAGAAACAACAGTAATAGTCATTACAGTATCAAAAGGTTTCAAAATAATTAAAATTCCTAATATAATATATAATACAGATAAAATTAATAAAATAAACCAACTACTATTAATACTTTTTAAATTGAAAGATAATTGAAATTTCATTATACTTTCTATAATAATTAAAATACCTATTATTATTGGTATTATATTCATAATATTTGACTTAAATCTTAACATAATAGCACTCGATATTACAGCTAAAATCCCCTGAAATAATTCACTACTAAAAACTTTCATTTCTTTATCAGTAATTATATAAGATACTATATGTATTATACCTCCAATTAATACTATTATAGCCAATGTTGTAATTGCTGTATTTAATACTGTTTCTGGCATAGAAATTAATAATATTGAAACTATTATCATTAAAATTGATGTTATTATAGAACCTTTTTCATATTTTTTTATATATTCTAATAACATATTAATCACTCCTTTGTAAATTATTCTTCTTTTTTTCTTTTAAATATTTCAGCTCCACAAGTACATGCAAATACCACAACTGTAATAGCAATAATTATAAATGAATTATGTGCTAAGAAATTAACATCTGTAGATATTACACAATCTTTAACAAGTTTTATTGTATATGTCATTGGCAATAATGGATTTAACCATTGGAATCCTTTATCAATTGTATCAACTGGGAATGTTCCACCAGCTGCTGCCAATTGTAAAACTAAAATTATTAATGCTAAGAATTTTCCAACATCACCAAATGTTCTAATTAAAAATTGAATAATAGCTGTAAAACATACTCCCATTAAAGCACTTATTAATATGAATACTGGCATATTTACAACATCAAAACCTAAACCTAATTTTAGTAATAATGCAGTAATAACACCTTGTACTGCTCCCATACCTAAGTATAACAAGTTTTGTTTAAATTTATTTTTATAGTTACTGTCTAATACACCAAATCTATGTTTTTGGTCATAATATAAAACAACATAACACATTAAGGCTCCTACCCATAATCCTATTGATAAGAATAATGGTGTAAATGCAACACCATAAGAAGTAACTTCACCATAATCTTGTTCAACCACTTCTACTGGGTTTGCCACATGATTACTTAAACCATCTAATTTTTCTAGTTCTTTTTCTGAACTATTAATTCCATTATCAACTTCGTTTTTTAAAGTTTGAACTCCATTTTGTAATTCAATACTTCCATTATATGCACTATTAGTTCCATTGCTTAATGTACTTAATGCTGATTTTAGTTGTGTTGAACTTTTACTTAACTTTTCTAATCCATTTGTTAATGAACTACTTCCCTCATTTAATTTATTTGAACCTGATTCTAACTGAGTAATACCACTTACCAAAGAACCTGTTCCTGATTGAACTTTAGCTAAGCTTGTTTTTAATTCTATTATACTTTTTCCTAAACTTTGTATATCACCTATTGATGAATTTAACTGTGTAACACCATTACCAACCTTTAGTGCACCATATTTTAATTTGCCACCTGCTGTCATTTGTGTTTTATCTTTTGTTGTTAATTCTTTTGCCCCACTTACCAAGCTTTTTCCTTTTGAAGTATCATTTATTTTTGACTTTACTTCTTGTAAGGTTTGTAATGCTACACCAGCTTGTGCTCTTGTATTTGCATCAATATTATTATTTGTATATATTGCTTTATATTTTGCTATTTGCTCATCTAAAGTTAAGTCTAATGAAATAACACCATTTGCTAATGATTCTGTACCTGTAACATATGAATCTACTCCATTTTTTAAACCTTCTGCACCATTAACTCCTTCATTTAAATCAGAAACACCTGATATTAATGTATTTAATTTGCTTAAATCTGAGCTATTTAATGCTTCATTAATTTTTGATACACCATTATTTAATTCATTTGCTCCTGATTGTAATTCTTCAATTCCTGAACCAATTTTTGAAGAACCATTATCTAAAACCTTGCTTCCTTCATATGCTGAATTTATACCATTATCAAATTGTGTATAACTATTTTTTAATGTATCTACTCCATTATTTAATTCACCAATTCCACTTGATAAATTTGTTGCACCATTTAGGATTTCACCTGTTCCATCTGATATTTTTTGAAGACTACTTGGAACTTCTTCTAAATTACTTGCTAGTGTTTCAACAGTTTTACTAGCAACTTCACTTTTTATTTGTTCTTCTGTTGCTGTTACTACTTTATTTATAATTTGTGATGCTAAATAATTCATTTTTTGGTTTGGAGAATATGTAATTTGAACAGTTTTTTTATCTATCTCACCAGCACTATTTAAGTTTTTAGTAAAATCTTCTGGAATAGTAATTACTGCATAATATTCTTCATTTTTCAAACCATCATCTGCTTCTTGTTTACCAATGTCACAAATATTTACAACATTTTTTTCCTTTAATTTATCTACAATTTTTTGTCCTTGGTTTTCTTCATTATTTCCTTTGTCTAAATTAACTATTGCTACTTTCATATCTTGTAAATTTCCATATGGGTTCCAATATGATTTTAAATAAAAGAAACTATAAATTATTGGAATTAATATTACAACTGCGAAAATAACAACTCTCATAGCTTTACTATTTTTCATTTTACATATTCCTTCTTTCTTTATTTTTATTTATAATACTTTTAACATAACCTTTACTGTTTTTCTTTTCCTAATCCAAATTTTAAAAATTTTAAAATATTATCTGCAATAGCTTTTTCATCTAACTTTTTATTTTCATCATTCCAATCAAACATTAAAGCAATATACATCTTATATATTAGAAATGTTGCAATATCAACATCTGCTACCTCTATATAATTTTCTTGAATAAATTGTATTAATTTTTGCTTTATATAGTTTTGTATTTCTGCATCAATAACTTTTAAATCTTTAATTATTATTGGATCTTTTAATACTTCGGCTTCATTTATAGCATTTTTAAGGAATTTTCTTTTGTTCTTATATTTAAGTAATTTGTAAATGGCTTGATGAACAGTTTCATAAAAATTTTCATTTTTTGCTTCAATTTCTTCAATTATTTTTTTCATATTTATTAATTCTTCATCAATAAAGTATTTAAATAATTCTTCTTTGCTACTGAAATATGTATATACTGTTTTCTTAGTTACATTTGCTTCTCTTGCAATTTCGTCCATTGATACTTTTTTAAATCCATATTTACTAAATAATTTTCTCGCTGCTTCTATTATTTGCTGTTCCTTCACTTTTCATATTCCTCCTTTCACTAGTATACTATTATAGTATATTAGTATACTAGTTTTTTTGTTATTTGTCAAGAGTTTCTGGCTTAATTTTATTGCCTTTTGTACATATTTTAATAAATACAGAAATAATGAAGTTGATAAAAGTATTAACTATCAAATAATGCAACTAGAATTGCATTACATTTCTAGTTGCATTAAAATTGCATTATTTATGTTTATATTTTCAAAATAAAATAAGCTATAATCCACTATTTTCAGTGGCTACAGCTTATTGGTATATTTTTATTATGTATTAGTCTTGAGTATATGGTAACATAGCTATTTGTCTGCATCTTTTAACTGCTACAGTTATATCTCTTTGATGTTTAGCACATGCACCTGTTGCTCTTCTAGGTAATATTTTACCTCTTTCATTGATAAATTTCTTTAATTGGTCTGGATTTTTGTAATCCAAAACTAAATTTTTATCTTTGCATAATGGACATACTTTTTTTCTCTTTTTGAATTTAGGATTGAAGTCGTCATCATTATTTCTATTGTTTCTTCTATTATTTTTTTTATCTGCCATTTTATTCCCCCCTATCTTTAATTTTTTTAAAATGGTAGGTCATCTCCTGAAGATATTTCAAAATCAGAACCAGTACTTGTTGATGGCATTGTTCCGAATGTAGCATCAAAGCTTCCACCCATGTCACCATCTCTTCTACCTTCTGCAAAATATGCTTCTTCTGCAACAACTTCTGTTACATAGTGTTTTTGACCTTGCTCATCATCCCAAGTTCTTGTTTGGATTCTTCCAATTACAGCAACTTGTTGACCTTTCTTAAAATATTTACTACAAAATTCTCCAGTTTTGCTCCATGCAACAATATTTATAAAATCTGCTTGTCTTTCTTCACCTTGACGTGCAAATCTTCTATTTACTGCTAATGTAAAAGATGCAACTAAAGTATTATTTGTTTGTGTATATCTAACTTCTGGATCTCTTGTTAATCTTCCCATTAATATTACTTTATTCATATATATTTCACCATTCCTTTCAAAAAAGGCCCCATTTTTATTTTATTAGTCTTGTTTTATTGTCATAAATTTAATAACTTCATCTGTTATTCTGTAATTTCTTTCAAGTTCTGAAATTAAGTCTGCATTTGCTTCAAAGTAGAATACTACATATATACCTTCTTTGAATTTTTTTACTTCATATGCTAATTTTCTTTTTCCTAATTCATCAACTTTTTCAAATTTTCCATCACTATTAATCAAATCTGTGAATCTTGAAATTAAAGATTTAATTCCTTCTTCATCAACATTTGGATTAATAATGACAACACTTTCGTATTTATTCATTATTCTTCACCTCCTTATGGATAATAAAACCTACACCTTAATGTGTAAGTAAGGAAAAAATTAGTTAATCTAATTTTTCAATATTGCTATTTTATCACATTTTTGCTAATTTATCAATACATTTTTAAAGTTTTTTGTTACATGGTACCAATAGCCCCATTTTTCCTTTATTATTTTCTATTATTACCTTGTTAACTGTACCTCCATACTCTCCATCTAAAGTCCATTCCACATCTCTATCAAACTCAATTTGCAAATGACCTGACTTTATATAATAGACATTTTTTTGATCATATTTTTTTCTTAAAATTGAAAATAAAACCTTCATTAATTCCAAAATATTTTTAGGCTTTTTCACTAATATTACTTCAAAAATTCCATCATTTACTTTAAAGTTTTCTTTTTTAAACCATCTAAAACCACCTATTGACATAGAATTTGTTATTCCACCATAAATAAATTCATCTTTAATTATTTCATTATCTGTAACTATTGTTGTTTTATAAGTTTTTATTTTTCGCATTGACTTTATAGCTTCTTTATAATATGCTAATCTTCCAAATTTATTTTTCTCATTTTGCTTTGTTGTATAAGATACATTTGCACATAATCCAAATGCAGCTACATAATAAAAATATTTGCTATTAAATCTTCCAATATCTATATTTATTTTTTTATATTTTGATAATTTTCTTGATAATTTATATGGATTATTTGGCATCTTTACTGTTTTTGCAAAGTCATTTGTTGTTCCAAATGGGATAAATGTTATATCAATTTTCCTGTTTGATTTTAAAATTCCATTTACTACTTCATTAACTGTGCCATCTCCTCCACACACAATTACTGAATCTATATATCTTATATAATTTTTTATTATATTTTCTCCGTTATTTTTTTCAGATGTATATATAACTTCTAATTCATATCCTTGTTTTTCTAAATTGTCACATATATCTGGTATGTATTTATTAACCTTCCCTTTTCCAGCACAAGGATTAACTATTAATAAAATCTCTTTCTTCATATACCGCTCGCTCCAATCTGGCTCCAATCTGTTTGATATTATACCATTTTATTAATCATATTTCTACATTATTTGATATTTTTTTACACACTTTTTCAAAATCTGAATATTATACATTAAGTAACAATTTATGTGTTACTATTTATAAAGAAAGGATGAGTGCTATGGATTTTGATAAAAATATGTGTCCTTTAGTTGATGTTGAAGGTGTTATTTCTTCTGGAAAACAATATGATATAGATATAACTTTACCTGAAGATAACCGTTCAGTAATATATGGTATTATAAAAGATGCTTATGATGAACCAGTTCAAGATGCTGTTGTTAAATTAATAGAAGTTGATAAAGATTGTGGTAAAGAGGAAAGAAAACCAGTTTCTCACACATTTACAGATAAAAATGGTGAGTTTGTTTTTGGACCTTTATGTGCAAATAAATTTTATGAAGTTCAAATTTGGGCAGATAAAGTAAGACATCATAAAATATGTACAACATGTCATCATAAAGGAAAATGCCTAAAAGGGGCAAAAATTGATTGCGATAAAAAAGAGCATTTTCCACATCATGATAAAGATTGTGATAAAGATTTTGACAAAAATTTTGGTAAATGTTGTAATTAACTTAAAAAGATGGGATTATAATCCCATCTTTTTAATCATTCTTTTTCCTTGTTTCATCATTTTCTTTTTATTAAAACCAATAGTTTCACCATACATCATTACTAATCCAGCAGAAACCATACCACCTATAAGAATTCCTTTTACTAATTTCATTGGTATTTCCTCCTCGTATATATTTATTTAAATAAGGTGTTTTACGTTAACCTTATTCTTATATTTTATTATGTGTATTTTTAGGTTTTATATACTTTCTATAAAAATTATATATTTCATGTATAGCAACTATCAATAAGAAAATTCCAAAAAATTTTTTTAATTTATATACTTCCATTTTTTCCGAAACCATTGCTCCAAAAGCAGCTCCTATAATTCCAAAAATTAAAATAGATATTCCTATTTTAAAATCTATGTTTTTGTTTTTTATGTTAAATATAATTGCTGTTATTGATGTTGGTACAAAAAAAATTAAATTTGTTGCTTGAGCAATATGTTGTGGTACTCCTAAAAACAATGTTAGCAATAATATTAATACTGTCCCTCCACCCATACCAATTGCAGTTACCATTCCTGAAATTACACCTATTATAATTTCCATATTTTACAATATCTCCTTTTTTATTTTATCATATTATAAGATGCATACAATAAAAAAATTATAAAAATAATTTTTAAAATTTTATCTGAAAATTTTCTTAATAATTTACTTCCTATATAACTTCCTATAATACCTCCAACTGCACATTTTATTCCCATATTTATATCAAAATTCCTATTTGCATAATAGAAAATTGCAGATGTTAGTACCATAGGCAATATTATAAAAATTGTTGTTGCCCTTGCTTTTTTCTCATCGATTTTTAACAAATAAATAATAGCTGGTAATACTAACATTCCCCCTCCTGTTGAAAAGAGACCTGTAACAAAACCAGCACTAATTCCTATAACTATACTTTTTAAAATTTTCATTACACATAACCTATTTTTCCTTCAAATATTAATTAGTATTATTATGTGCATTTTTTTTATTTATAGCCATTTTTTATTAAATTTTTATTAGTTTTAGCAAACAATCTATAATATATTGTATATCATCAATTGAATTTTGTTCCCCTAAACTAAGTCTTAAAGATCCTCCGTGCATATTTACTATCTAAACCAATTGCAAGTAATACATGTGATGGCTCAAGTGAACCAGAACTACAAGCAGAGCCAGCTGATGCACATATATTTAAACTATCCATTTTTAATAGCAATTCTTCACCATCTATATTTGGAAATGATATATTTATATTTCCTGGCAATCTTTGCTTTAAATCACCATTAATTTTAACATTTTCAAATTTTGTTGTTATTTCTTTAAAAAAATAATTTCTTAATTTCAATAATTTACTATTATAATTTTCAATATTTTGATTAGATAATTCTATTGCTTTACCCAATCCTACAATTCCTGCCACATTTTCAGTTCCAGCTCTTTTATTTTTTTCTTGATGTCCTCCATCTTGTATTTTTTCAAAATTAATGCCTTCTTTTACAAATAAAGCACCTACACCTTTTGGTCCATAAAACTTATGAGCTGATAATGATAATAAATCTATTCCTAAATCATTTACATTTATTTTTACATTACCAACAGCCTGAACTGCATCTGTATGAAAAATAATATTATGTTCTTTTGCAATTTTAGATATTTCTTTTATTGGTTGTATTGTACCTATCTCATTATTTGCAAACATTATTGTTATTAATATTGTTTCATCTTTTATTGAATTTTTTAATTGCTCTAAATCTATAAAACCATTTTCATCTACATTTAAATATGTTATTTCATACCCTTCTTTTTCTAAGCTTTTACATGAATTTAATACAGCAGGATGTTCAATTTTACTAGTTATAATATGCTTTCCTTTTTTAATATTGGCTTTGGCAATTCCTTTTATTGCCAAATTATCTGCTTCACTTCCACATGATGTAAAATAAATTTCTTTTTCATTTGCTCCAATTGCCTGAGCAACTTTTTCTCTTGCTTTATCTATTGCTTTTTTACTTCGTCTTCCTATTGAGTATATTGATGAAGGATTTCCATAATTTATTGAAAAATATGGTAACATTTCTTTTAAAACCTCTTCTTTAACTGGAGTTGTAGCAGCATGGTCACAATATATTAAATTCATATTTCTTCCCCCCAACTTTGGAATATTTTTCTACTATTATATATTATAGTTTTAAATAACTGAATTTATTCCTTTTATTAAAAATATTTGTGTTATAGTTTAATACTTTTTATTGATTCGTACTTTTAGGTAAATAATTGCAAAAGATAACTTCAGCTGGAAAAAAATAAATAATTTGACAATGTTAACATAATATGTTATAATGCAATTATAGTAATTCATATTACTAAATTTATAAGAGTCTTAAATGACTTGGAGGACTACATCATGAAATATTACGTATTGAACAGAAGCTATGACAGAGAACCTCTGTCATCCATCTCCTCTCGCTGCTTTGCTGAAGCAATTTCAAAAATCATTTCTGAAATTAACACAAATTACACTGACCCTATCATCATTCACGTTGAAGATAGCAAGTACAGTCCAACTTCTGGAAGTGTAACTGTTCTCTTCTCTGCTTCAAGCAAAACGAGATAATCAGTCTAAGACCCTAAACACAGAGAATTTTAGTTTCTCTGTGTTCTTTTTTATAAAATAAAAAAAAGAAGATAACTGACTAAATATCAGAAATCTTCATTTTTTATATATTATTATTCAGCATCTTTAACTTCTGTAGTAGCTTCTTCTGTAACTGTATCAACAACTTCTTCTACAACAACAGTTTCTTCAACTACTGGAGCAGCTTCTTCTTTAACAATAATTTCTTTATTTTCTATTCTAGCACCAATATCTTCTTTAGTTTTAGCAGATTTACCAACTCTATCTCTTAAGTAATATAATTTAGCTCTTCTTGCTTTACCTACTCTAACTAATTCAACTTTTTCAACCATTGGTGAATGTACTAAGAAAGTTTTTTCAACACCAACACCATAAGCTACTCTTCTCACAGTAAATGTTGCGTTTACTCCTCCACCTTGTTTTTTAATTATTATTCCTTCGAATACTTGGATTCTTTCTCTATTTCCTTCCTTAATTCTTTGGTGAACTTTAACAGTATCTCCAACTTTTAAGGCAGGAATTTTATTTTTCATTTGCTCGTGTTCAATAGATTTTATGATATCCATCGATATTCTCCTCCTTTATTATTTTTTAATTTTATAGGACTTTTTAGGTTTTGCTCAAGGGTATCCTTCTCCCTTATTTTAAAAGATCTGGTCTTTTTTTATAAGTATTTTCCAAAGATTTTTCTTTTCTCCATTTGCGAATATTTTCGTGATGTCCTGATAATAATACATCAGGAACCTTTTCACCATTAAATACTTCTGGTCTTGTATATTGTGGATATTCCAATAAATTATTTGAAAAGGATTCCTCAGAAGTTGATTCTGAGCTAATTACTCCTTCAACATATCTACTAACAGAATCTATAAGTACCATTGCTGGAAGTTCTCCACCTGTTAATACATAATCACCTATTGAAATTTCTTCATCTACAATTTCATCTAATACTCTTTGGTCTATTCCTTCATAATGTCCGCATAATAAAATTAAGTGTTTTTCTTTACTTAAACTTACAACTTTTTTCTGATTTAATACTGTTCCTTGTGGAGACATATATATAACTTTTGCATTTTCATCTTTTACTGATAAATATGCGTCATATACAATATCTGGTCTGATAACCATTCCAGCTCCTCCACCATATGGAGTATCATCTACTTTTTTATGTTTATCTTTTGAAAAATCTCTAATATTTACTAAATTAATATCTATTAAATCTTTTTCAATTGCCTTTCCTATAATGCTTTGTTTAATAGAATTAAACATTTCAGGGAAAAGTGTTAAAACATCAAATTTCATTTTTACTCCAGCATTCCTTTCTACATTTATATTAAACCATCTAATAAATGAACTGTAACTATTTGTTTTTCTATGTCAATATCTAAAATAACTTCTTTAATATTTGGTAAAAGTATTTGTTTACCAAGTTCATCTTTTACTACATAAATATCATTGCTTCCTGTATTATAAATGTCATCTACTTTTCCAAGTAATTTTCCATCATCTGTAATAACATCTGAACCTATAATATCTGCAATAAAATATGTATCTTTAGGAAGTTTTCTGGCATCTTTTCTGTGAATTTTTAAATAACAACCTTTGTATTTTTCAGCCATATTTAAATCATCAATATTTTTAAATTTAATAAGCAACATATTTTTTTGATATTTTACTTCTTCAATTTCAAATTCTAGTAATTGTTTATTTTTTACTATATATATTGATTTTAATTCTTCAAACCTTTCTAAATCATCTGTAAAAGGATTAACTTTTACTTGACCTTTTATACCATGAGTATTTACGATTTGTCCAATTTCAAAATATTCTTGCATTTTATACCTCTTATTCCACAATTAACATTATAAAATTAATGATTATTCCACAAATTCCACATTAACTTTTTTACCATCTTTAGCACCTACAGACTTCATAACAGTTCTAATTGATTTTGCTACCCTACCTTGTTTTCCAATAACTTTTCCCATATCATTTGATGAAACTTTAACTTTGAAAGTAACATTTTTATCATTAATGTCTTCTTCAATTGATATTTCTTCTTTATTATCTACAAGATTTGATATAATTGTTTCTAATACATTTTTCATAATAATACCCCCATTTTTGTGGTTTTGCTTAAGCACAAAAGATTTTTTGTGTTTTCACACTATACCCCTTATTATAAGGATATAATTATTTTCCAGCTTTTTCTATTAAAGCTTTAACTGTATCAGTTGGTTTTGCACCATTTTTTATCCATTGTGCTACTTTTTCGTTATCTAAAACTATTGTAGCTGGATTTGTCATTGGGTCATAAGAACCAATTTTTTCAACTATTTTACCATCTCTTGGGCATCTTGAATCTGCAACAACTATATGATAAAATGGAGCTTTTTTAGCACCTTGTCTTTGTAGTCTGATTTTTACCATTTTTTTCACCTCCTAAGAAATTTTACATATTTATTTATAATTATTAAAATTAAAAACTATTTAAATTATTTGGTATTAAAATTTTAAATCATTAGGATTTAGCCCTTTAAAATTTTTCATCATATTTTTCATACCTTTTTCTGTTTTCATTCTCTTCATCATTGCTTGTGTAACTTCAAAAGTTTTCATAAATTGATTAATCTTTTGAACTGTAGTACCACTACCTTTTGCAATTCTTATTCTTCTACTTCCATTTAATATTTTAGGGTTTCTTCTTTCTGCTGGTGTCATAGAAGAAATAATTGCCTCTATTTTAACTAATTCTTTATCATCAACTTTAACATCTTTTAAATTTCCCATTCCAGGAATCATTTTTAAAATTGATGAAAATGAACCCATTTTTTTTATTTGTTTTAACTGTATTAAATAATCATTTAAATCAAATTCACCTTTACGTATTTGTTTTTCAAGTTTTTCTGCTTCTTCTATATTAAATGTTTCTTCTGCTTTTTCTATAATTGAAAGCATATCACCCATTCCTAAAATTCTTTGTGCCATTCTATCTGGATGAAATTCCTCAATATCACTTAATTTTTCACCTGTTGCTGCAAACTTAATTGGTTTTCCAGTAACTTTTTTTACTGATAATGCAGCACCACCACGAGTATCACCATCTAATTTTGTTAAAACTACACCATCTATTCCTAAATTTTCATTAAATGATGTTGCAACATTTACTGCATCTTGACCTGTCATTGAATCTACTACTAGTAATATTTCATGTGGTTTACTACTTGCTTTTAAATTTCTTAATTCTTGCATTAATTCTTCGTCTACATGTAAACGCCCTGCTGTATCTAAAATTATTACATCATTTAATTTACTAATTGCAACATTATATGCTTGTTTTGCAATTTGAACAACATCTTTTGTTGATTCATTGCTATATACCGGTATATTCAACTGATTTCCAACAACTTGTAATTGCTTTATAGCAGCTGGTCTATACACATCACATGCAACTAATAGAGGCTTTTTTCCTTGTTTTCTTAACAAATTAGCAAGTTTACCTGCAGTTGTTGTTTTACCTGAACCTTGTAAACCTACTAACATAATTACAGTTGGTGGATTTGGTGTAAAATTTATTTTACTTTCTGTTCCACCTAATAGTTCAATTAATTCATCTTTTACAATTTTTATAACTTGTTGACCTGGTGTTAATGATTTTAACACATCTTGACCTAAAGCTTTTTCTTGTATAGTTGAAATAAATTCTTTTACTATTTTATAATTAACATCTGCTTCAAGTAATGCAAGTTTTACTTCTCTTAACATTTCTTTTAAATCAGATTCTGTAATTCTAGCTTTACCTTTTAATTTTCTTGTAAACTCTTGTAGTTTTGAAGATAATCCCTCAAATGCCATATTGGATTCCTCCTTTGTAGTTTTATATTATTTTGTTAAGTCTTTTTCTTATTTCACTAATAATTTCTATTTTTTCTTTTGAGTCATTTGAAGTTTTTGAATTATTTTTTACATTTTCTAATTCTTCTAGTTTTTGTAATTTTTCTTTAATGTTAGTTATTAATTCTTCTTCTTCTAAAATTTTTTTCATAAACCCTATATTTTTTTCTAATTCATAAAGTTTATTTTCTGTTTTTTTTATAATATCTCTGACTGCTTGCCTAGTTATATCGTTGTTTTCTGCAATTTCTGAAAGTGATAAGTCATTATTATAGTAGTCTGTTATGACTTCATATTGTTTTTTAGTTAATACTTTTCCATATATTTGACATAACATACTTATTTCAACATTTTTTTCCATAATTATATCCTTTCAGTTTTTATTTTGTAATGCTATATTACTTTACACTATTTTAGGCGATTTGTCAAGGGTTTTAACAAATTTTTCTAAAAAACATCCTTGTGACAAATATTTTTCAAATTAAAAAAATTATTTTCAAAATTATATTTTTTCTTACAATTGTTAATTCCGCAATTTATAAATACATTTGGGCAATTAACCCAATTCATATATTCATATGCAATTTTCGGATTTTTAGTATACATACAAACAGCAAATGGTTGATTTTTATTTAGAAAATGAATTATATCATTGAAATTACCTTTTATAGCTTTTATATCATAATCACTAAACATTTTATTTTTTTGTAATTTTTCAATCTCACTTTTTATATTTTCATTATATGAATCATCTTCTTGATATAAATAAATAGAGTTTTGTATTTTATCTAATTCTCTTTCACAGCCACATTCTATAAATCTATCTAGTTTTGTTAAATCAATTTCTTCTTTTTCAAACATTTGAACTAAATTATCATCTACATAAAAATTCTTTAAACATTCTTTCAAAATAAGTAAAAATAAAGACTCTGTATTATATTTATTATAATTTTCATTTAATATAATAATTGAATTTCGTGTTGAAATACCTTTTATCATATTGTTAATGCAATCTTTTGTATTATTGCATTTAATTCCTATAACTCCGAACAGGAACCTGATAACATCCTGTTTTTTTATTTTTATGTTTAAATTTTGAAATATTAGTTTTCTCATTTTCTAGCATTATTATTATATCTTCAAATGTAATATTATCTTCATTTATATCAATTATTTTTTGAATTTTTTCTCTATTGTCTTGTATTTGTTTTATTACATATAATATAATATCTTCTGAAATATTTTTATTATTGTTTATTATATATTTCTTAAAAGCATTTCTTGCAGCAATAATTTCTGCTTGTACAAATTGTGTATCTTTTTTGATATATTCTACATTTGTATCATCTTCTTTATAAACTTCTTCAATTTTTTTACTAAAAAAAATCTTTCTTAAAAATCTCGAAAATTTACCTAAGAAATTGTCATTAACTACTACTAATCCCTGTTCTTGCATTTTTTTCCTCCTTTGTATATTTATTGTTATATATTTCAGTATTTACTATAAACCAAATTTTTTTTATAGTCAAGATTAAAAAAAATGCCTTATGGCATTTTTCTTTTATTTATAACATATGTACTTCCTTGTATACTTTTAGAAAGATGCTTTACTTGTGCCCCTACTTCACCTATTTCTAAAATATTTTTAAAATTATTATTTACCTCAACAACCCCAATAGATATTGAGGTTAGTGGAAACTGTTCCATAACACCTTTTCTATTTTCTATTTCTATATAACCTTTTTCAATATGTTCTTGTGTATAATAATCCAAAACATTATAGTCAAAGTCTAGTATTATATTTTGGCATAACTTTTCAAAATTATTATTTGAAATAATTGCTATAAAATCATCTCCACCTATATGCCCAACAAAACCTTTTTCCAAATCTATTTCATGTACATTTTTCAAAATTGTTCTTGCAGTAAATTTTATAATCTCGTCACCTTTTATAAAACCATATACATCATTATATGCTTTAAAATTATCTAAGTCTAAATATAACATTACAAAAGTTTCTTTATTCATTAATCTTTTTTTCATTTCTGCCTGAATTTGTACATTTCCAGGAAGTCCTGTTAATGGACTAACTGTTCTATTTATATCTAATAATCTAATTATGTTTTTTATTGTATAATATAAATATTCATCATCTATCGGTTTTTTTATATATTGCTCCACAGCTGATTTTAAAACTTCCACTTTATGTTTGTGTTCCATATTAGAGGAAATAACTATTACTGGAGTAATTCTATTATCATCATTTTCACGTATTTTATTACATAAATCTATTATATTTCCTTCTAATGTATCTTCATGAATTATTATTAACGAAGGAATATTTTTTAATGCTATTTGCAAATCATTTTGTTTAATACTTTTAAAGCTAAAACCTTTTTCTTCATTAAACATTTCTATTAATTTGTTATATAAATTATTTTCTTCATCAATAATATATATTTCTTGAATCATTTGTTTCTCCTACCTTATTTTGTCTTTTTACATTTATATTCTTTTATTAATTCATTTTCATATGCAGTAACTTTTAAATAATTTGTACCATCTTTTAATTTTAATTTAAATTCATATTCTTTAGCATTTTGTGGTATATCATTTACAGTAAAATCTTCTTCATTGAAAGTATATACAACTTTTGTTATTGTATATTCATCTGTTACTTTTACAACAAGATAATCTCCTTCTGCTGTAACTTTAATTTCTGGTCCATTAGAACCTACTACTTTCTTTGATAATTCTTCTTTATTTCCAGTTTTATCTTTTGCTACAATTTTTAATACTTTAGTTCCTTTTTGAACATTTATATCTTGTGTTATTGTTTTATTATCTTCACTTCTTGTTTCAACCTTAACTTCTTCTTCACCTTCCCATTGATAAGTTAAAGATTCAATTTCTGTTTCATCTGTTGCAGTAACAGTTAATTTTCCAGCAGAGTTTACAATAGAAATTTTAGGTTTAGCTGTGTCTTCAGCTAATGTAAATACAACATTTACATTTTCAAAAACTGTTTTATTTCCTTCAATATCTATAGTACTTATATTTAATATATTATCTCCTTGTGGAATTTCAATTTCCGCTTTATAATATTTCTTTCCTTCTGCATTTAAAGTTGTTACTATTCCATTATTCCATGAATATTCAATTTTATTAATTCCTACTCCACCATTAACTTCTAAATTCATAGTGCTTCCGTTTTTTTCAACATTCAATATTGGCTTTTCAAATATTTTTTCTTTGTTTTTAGCTGTATATAAATTATATGAGCCTTCTCCTATGAAAATTATAGCAAATATTATAATTGCTATAGCAAAAAATTTTACAGTTGGCTTAAATTTTACACTTGAATTATTATCTTTATCTTTTGTCATTAAAATTTGATTCATTTAATCACCTCATTTTTCTTATTTTAAATTATAGCATATATTATATTTTTTTGTAAATAACCATTATGTATTTTTTTATTTGCCTAAATAAAACCTCAAAAAAGGGACGGTAGTTTTTCCGTCTCCTTTATTTTTTGGCTTAATTGACACTAATTTGTGAGTTTTTTTATTTTTAGCAAATCTTTGCAACTATTACAGTCATATCATCTTTTTCTTTACCAAAATCATTATCTATTGCTTCTGAAATTATAATATCTGCAATTTTTTGAACATCATCATTATTAATTTCTTCTAATAAATATTTTAACCATAATTCCTTATTTTGATAATCTGAATTAGATTCAATTATACCATCAGAACACATTACAATTATATCGCCTTTTTCAATGTCTTTATCATATACTATTAATTCTATATCATCTAAAATGCCTGTTGGCATTGATATTGATTTTAATATTTGAACATCTTTATTTCTTTTTACATAAGTTGGACATGCACCATTTTTTACAAATTCCATATTTTTTGCATATAAATCTAATATTGCAATATCTAGTGTTGCATACATATCTTCTTCATGCATATTTGTTGCTAATGTTGAATTTATTAATTTTATTGATGTGTCCTTTTTAAAACCAGATGTTAATAATCTTTCTAACATTTTTATTGCAATTTTACTACTTTTTCTTGCTTCTGGACCAGAACCCATTCCATCACTTAATGCTATTAAATATTTTCCATCTTCTAATTTTGTTTGAATACTTGTATCTCCAGAAACAGGAGAACCATTTTTAGTTGATTTTGCAATTCCAATTTGTAAATTATATTTATCTTTTGACATATATACAAATTTACACATATCCTTTTGTTTTCTTAATCCACATGTTTGTTCACACAAGTTCATTTGTTCATCTAATACTTTTGATATAACTTGTCCTATTATTTTAGAATGACAATTGTCTTCTTCTAATTCATCACAGCATTTTATATATATGTTTACATTATATCTTCCTGTATCTTCTCTTTTTATTAATATATCTTCTAATTTTATTTGTTTTTGTTTTAACAATTGAATTATTTGCTCTTTTTCTTTTTTAAATTGTTTATCTGAACTTTCTTCTATATCATCTGCTATTTCTGCTATTATGTCTGAAACTCCTTGTAGTTGAACTGATACATTCTTTTTATTTTCCTCAATTTTTTTCTTATATACAAAATTCATTTTACTCATTTTGTAAGAATAATTTATTTTCTTTATCATTTGTGAAATATCATTTTCTAAATTTTTATTATATTCTTCATTTTCTCCTTCTTCATTAATACCAACTATATAATTATTGTGATTAGCAAATATTTGTATTAATTGTTTTCTTGTAATAATGGTATTCATTAATAAAACTTTAAAAATATCTATTACTATTTCATCTGAAAAATATAATTCATCATATAATAAATTATTTTTCATTTCTTCTATATTATTACGAAATTCTTTTATAAATATTTCTTCATTTTCTTTTTCAATTTTTGTATGTTCATCATCTACAATTGTTGCTGCTGTTTGTGTATAGCTTTTTGCAAGTTCAGATATTGTTTCTGAAATATTTGTTAATTTTCTTATTGTTTCTTTACTTCCTTCTAAAACTCTTCCTGTTGTTTCAGGTAATAATTTTGAATCTGTAAATATATCTTCTATAATAAATTCAACTTTTTTTGGTATTAATAATAATCCAAGTGATGCTATTAATATTTCCCTAAATACTATAACAGGAATTATATTTCCATTTGATACATATGTTAACATTGTATTTCCCAAAACAAATCCTATTATAACACCTGGTCTTCCAAATCTACTAAATAAACCTGCTAATAATCCAGAAATTGCAAATGTTGCAATCATAATTGGGTTTCCTACATTAATTATTCCCAAAACAATTCCAATTGTTATTCCACCTGTTGCACCAACAAGCATTCCATTTTTCCAACCTAATATAAGCACTATTAATATACATAAAATATTCTTTACTGAAAATCCAAACAACTGAATAGGTGTTATTGCAGATATTGCTATTGCAATCATCATACTTGCTCCCATTATTTCTTCTATTGAAAATACTTTTTTAATTCCATAATCTTTTATTACTGTTATTGAATTAACAAATATTTTATAGAAAATAAATACAATTATTGATTGCATAATTCCTATTAATAAATCATATACATAAAATGTGCCAAATGCTAATGGAGCTATTTGTACTAACAAACTTGAAATTATAATATTTTTTCCAAGTTTTCTTTTTTCATTACAATCTTCTTGTATTCTTGTTTTTAGAACAAATAAACTTCCAAAAAACACTGCTGATGTTATTATATAATTTATTAACCCTTCTGTTCCAAAACCAATAAAAGTTCCAATACATGTTAATATGTATATTATTCCTATTGGTATTGTATTACTTAATGCTGCTGCTAATATTGCTAATGCAAATGGTGCTAGTCCTAATGAATTATTTCCTCCAAAACTTACCATTGATAGCATAAATGATATTATGTATAAAAATACATTTTGTTTTACAAAGAATTTTTTCATTATTTCTTTAATTTCTTCAATTTTATATAATTTAACATCCTTGTTTTGGCTATTGTTGTTTATATAGCCTTTTAATATATTTTGAAACATCCTTACCACCTCTATACTTTTTTTCTTCACATATTTTAATACATAAAGATGTAAATTTTTTGTCAGTTTTGATATGTAAAATTAAAAAAGTTTTTTACATATTGTGATATAATTTTTTAAAATTAATTACTTTATTTTTTTATAATACAATTTACGTGTATATTTTATCTTAATTTTTTGTAAAATACAATATATTGGTGAATATTTTATTTATTTTTCTGTATCACTTTTTTCCCAAAATACATATAATATTAATATGAAAATTACAATATAAATCATATTTAACCATTTTTTATATATAATTTATTAAACTACATTTTACATTGTTATAATTTACTACTTTATTTAGCTGGTTAATTTTATATCAAAGAAGGTGATTATATTTGAATGACGATATGTCTGAATTATTAAAGAATTTTAGTACTATGCTTAATAAACAAGATATGCCAGATAACATAAAAAATATTTTAAATTCTATGAGCAAAAATAATAATATTAACAATAATGATTCTAACTCTAACTCTAATTCTAATTTTAATACAACAAACAATATTAACAATAATTCAAATTCATCAGGAAATGTAAATTCTAATACTACTACAACGAACTCACAATCATCTAACACTAATAACATATTCGGAGATTTTGATATTAACACCATGCTTAAAATGCAGAAAATAATGAACTCTATAAATAATGATAAACAAAATGATTCAAGAACTAATTTATTAATGTCTTTAAAACCATATTTAAAAGATAGTAGAAAAAATAAAGTTGATAAATATATTCAATTGATGAAAATGGGAAAAATATTTGAAATAATAAATCCTTTAGGCGGTGATAATAAAAATGTATAACTTTAGGCCTCCTTTTTTTGGGCAACCTGCTTTTTTAGGTAATAACAATTATTATAGAAAAAATTATCATAATTCTACTAATTTTAAAAAGTATCCAAATTCTTGCGAAAAAAATAACACAGAAAATTTACTTAATAAAAATTCGATTTCAAAACAGCCACCTTCACCTCCACTACTAACTGAAACAACAACTAACTGTAATAATATTCAATCAAATGAGGTTTTATTTGAAATATTTGGTTTGAAGATATATTTTGATGATGTATTATTAATATGTATTTTATTATTTTTGTATCAAGAAGGAATACAAGATGAATATTTATTTATTTCACTAATTTTGCTACTTTTAAGTTAATATTTAGTAAACTTTAAAGGTATTTTTTAGTTTACTAAATATTATTTTAGTTTCAAAAAATACCTTTTAAAAAAAATTATTCAATTACAATTTGGTCTTTTGATGATAAATATGCATTTGTTTTAACAAATCCAGACTTAAATTCATTTTTTTCACATTCTTTAACAACGTTTGAAATTCTTATTTGAGTTGCTTCAATAGCTCCTGCTGAAATTATTGCTTCCTTGTTTCCTTTTGCACCAGCATGTGCAAGCCCTCTTAAATTTCCTAATACTACAATATTTTCTCCTGCTATTACTTCTGCTCCACAGTTTACATCACCAAGCACAACTATACTTCCTTCAAATTCTACTTTTTGCCCTGATCTTAATGATGATCTAATAAACTTTGTATCTGATGTTGCAATTTCTTTTTTAAATGGCTTACGTATACCATATAAACCTAATCTTTTTGAACAACCAAATTCAACATCAACATCAAAATATTTATCTACTATTTTCTGAATTTGATATATATCTCTATTTTTAAATTCCTTTCCTAGAACTGAAATTTGTGGCTCTATTTCATTATATACACTTTTCAATTCAGGCATTTTCTTTCTTAAAGTTGCAAGAAAAACTTTTTCTTCAACATCTTGATGTACTTTTATTGTTATTTGCTTTTTCTTTAGATTAAAACCTATTCCATTATTCATATATTCTTCATCCTTTCGTACATTTGCATTACTATCTTGTTATTTGTACGCTTGGTACAGCTTGTTGTGATTCTGTAATTTCACCTGAATTCATTCCAAAATATTCTGCAAAAATATCTCTTGCAACTTCTGCTGTATATCCACCATGTGTAACATTTTCAACAACAACTACTACTGCAATTTCTGGATTATCATATGGAGCAAATCCAGCAAACCATCCATTTGTTTTATTTCCTGCTTGTGCTGTACCAGTTTTACCTGCAACTTCAATATTAAATTTAGAGAAAGTTGAATATGCAGTACCTCCTGATTCACTTGTAACACCTTTCATTCCTTCTAAAATAGCTTTTAAATTATCTTGTGAAATATTTAAATCTTGTGTATTGTCATCAGATGTAAGATTTAACTTCTTGTTAACATATTCATCAATTTCTTGTTTTGACATTTCATTTCCATTACTATCTATTACTGTTTTAATTAAAGATACGTCTATATTTTTTCCACCATTTGCTAGCATACTAATATATTTTGCCATTTGTATTGGTGTAAAATTATTATAACTTTGACCTATTGAAGCAGACAAAGTTTCACCTAAATACCATGTTCTTTTTTCCTCATCTGCTCTTTTTTTACTTGCAACAACACCTGATGATTCACTAGGTAATTCTATATTAGTTTTTTTACCTAAACCAAAATATTGTGCATATTTTTCTAAAGTTTCTATTCCTATTCTATTTCCAACTTCATAGAAAAAATAATTGCATGAATGTTTTATAGCTTGTGATACATTTAAAAAACCATGTCCTCTACGATATTCTGTATAATACCAACAAACTGGTTTATGTGCATATGGATACACACCTGTATCATTTATTGTTGTTTTGGTATTTATAACTCCTGTTTCCAATCCCGCAATAGCTGTAACCATTTTAAAAATTGAGCCTGGTGCATATGTTCCACTAATTGCTCTATTGTATAATGCTGAACCTTTTGTATATTCTTCATATTTTTCATTACTTATTCCATTTACAAATAATTGTGGCTCATAATCTGGATAACTTGCCATTGCAAGTACCTCACCTGTTTTAACATTCATAACAACAACAGCACCTGCATTTGCATCACTTCTTGATGAAAATCCACCAGTTGAAATTTTAGTTATATTGTCTTTTAATGCTTTTTCTGTAATAGCCTGAACATTTGAATCTATTGTTAATACAACATCTGAACCAGCAATAGCTTCTTTAGCAATATATTCACCTGTAACAGTTCCATCTATGTCCATATCAATTTGCCTTATTCCATTTTTCCCTTTTAATAAATCTTCAAATACATATTGAATTCCTGTTTTTCCAATTATGTCATTCATATTATATGTATCTTCTTTTCCATTTAACTCTTCTTGTTTAATTTTACCAACAGTTCCTAAAATATGTGATGCTAAACTTCCAGACATATATGAAATTACTGGTTCTGTTACTATATCTATTCCAGCAAAATTAGCATTTTTTTCACTTAATTCCATAGCACTCTCTCTACTCATATTTTTACATATTTGAATAGCTTTTGTATTACTATATCCGTTTTGTGCTATTTCATATCTAATAGCCATAATTTTTCTTGTTTCTAAAACATTATCATTTTTTATTTCATACTTTTCTTTTAATTTTTGAAAACATTCTTCTGGTGTTGCATTTATATCTATTTTATTCTTTTCTTTCCAACTCTTTATATCTTCTTCACTTTCTAATTTAAATTCAAATGGTTGAACAGTAATTGGTAAATTATCTGAATATGTATCTCCATTTTTTTCAAGAATATTTACTATATTTAAAATTGTATTATTCAGTGTTTGATTATCTACTTTTGTTTTATATAAATCTAATCTAAATCCCATTGAATTTGAAACAATCACACTTCCTGTTCTGTCCAAAATTCTACCTCTTGCTGCTTGTAGAACTGATTCTCTTGTTAACCTAGTGTTAGATTGTTTTCTATATTCTTGTCCTTTGACTATTTGAAGATTGAATAATTGGGCAATTAGAACAATTCCAACTATGTAAACAAACATTGAAAGAATATTAAATTTCACCTTTCCATTTTTCTTTTCCGAATTTTCCATTTTTCAGTCCTCTTTTCATACTAACATGTATTATATTTATAATTAATAACTATATTTTAAAAATATCTTGTTAAAAACTTTTTCTTTTTAAAAGTATCTTCTAAAAAACTGCCTGTACTTTTAATTAGTGGATAAATTATAATTGTTAACAATACATTAAAAATTATTTCTATTAAAAGTATTCGTATAAAACCTAATATTTGAGCAGATACATTATATCTTGCACATGAATATATGTATGAAATAGTTTCAAATATAATCGTACTTCCTGTTACCATTAATAAAATTGTAATTTTGCTATCTTTTGAAAAATTTTTGTCTAAATATCCTCCTAAAAAACCTATTAATGCAAATGCAATTGCTGAAATTCCAACTTGTTTGCTTGTTAAAACATCCAAATAAATTCCTAAAATAATTCCCAATGGAATAGCAACCTTTTTTCCTATAAATAAACCAATACATAATATTAAAATTATAAATAAATTAGGCTTTATTCCTGAAATATTAAACCAGTTAAAAAAATTTATTTGTAAAAAATAAATTATAAAAAAAACTATTATTATTCCTATGATTGACACAAACTTTTTCAGAATTTTCACCTCTACTTCTATAATTTTATATTCATAATATAAATTTCAAAATTCATCTAATTTGTAATTACTAAAACTGTTTCTAATTTTGAAAAATCAACTGCAGTTTCAACAATTGCATATCTATCTGTAACATTTTTAGTATTTACTACTTTTTTTATAGTTCCAATATTAATTCCTTTTGGATATATTCCTCCAATACCTGAAGTTTCCACACAATCTCCTTCTAAAATATTTACTTCTGTTGGTATAAAAGAAGCTTTTAATTCATTACTTGAATCTATAATTCCTTTTGCAATAATACTATCTCTTGTTGTGCTTATTTTACTACTAACAGTACTTGATGTATCAATAATTGTTTGAACTTTTGCAGTATTATCTGTAACCGAAATTACATGTCCTACCAATCCTTTATCTGAAATTACTGGCATATTAACATCTATTCCATCTTTCTTTCCCGCATTTATAATAATTATTTTACTATAATTACTAATATCAGATTGTATAACATAAGCAGGATGTGTTGTATATTCATTATATTTATCTGTTAAATTTACATATTCTTTTAATGTAGTATTTTCAGCTTTTAAAATCTCTAATTCTCTTAATGATTGTTCTAATTCACTATTTTTCTTTTTTAACAATTCATTTTCTTGTTTCATTTCCTCAACATTTGTAAAAAAGGAATCATTTCCAGCAACTTTATTTTTTAAAAATACCATACCATTTTGTATACCATTAACAAAAGAAGTAAATGGATTTGCTAATTCTGACCATGTTTCTGCTTTAGAATTAGATATAACAACTAAAAATATTAAAATTAAACTTGTTATTATTATTCCAATAACTGTATTTTTTTTATTTTTATTCATTTTAGCTCCATTTCTTTCACACTTTTTAGCAATATGAAAACTTTTTCGCATTATATTATTTAAATGTAATTTAGATGCTATATTTTAGCATTATATAACATTATCTTCTTTTTCTTGAATTAATTAAAACAGTTTTTAATTTTTCTAATTCCTCCAAAGTTTTGCCAGCTCCTTTTGCAACACAATCTAAAGCATTGTCTGCTATAATTACTGGCATTCCTGTTTTTTGACTTAATAATTTATCCAAATTTTTTATTAATGCTCCTCCGCCAGCAAGAACAATTCCTTTTTCCATTATATCTGATGCAAGTTCAGGTGGAGTTCTTTCTAATGTATTTCTTACAATATCAACTATTTTGGATATTGACTCTTGCATTGCTTCTTGTATTTGTGAAGATGTAACATACACAGTTTTTGGAAGTCCTGTTGCTAAATCTCTTCCTTTAACTTCTTTTGATAAATCAGTCATTAATGGAAGTGCACATCCAATTTCAATTTTTATATCTTCTGCTGTTGTTTCTCCTATTGCTAAATTCATTTCTCTTTTTATATAATTTATTATATCTGAATCTAATTCATCACCTGCTACTCTTATTGAGTTACTAACAACTATTCCTCCTAAAGAAATAACTGCAACTTCTGTTGTTCCTCCGCCAATATCTACAACAATATTTCCGCTAGGTTCTGCAACATCCATATTTGCTCCTATTGCAGCTGCCATAGGTTCCTCTATTAAATATGCTTCTTTTGCTCCAGCAAATAAAACAGCTTCTTCTACAGCTCTTTCTTCAACTTCAGTAATACCTGATGGTACTCCAACTACTACTCTAGGTCTTCTAATATTATATCTTTGACATACTTTTGTTAATATATTTCTTAACATTAATTGAGTGCCTGTAAAATCTGCTATAACTCCATCTTTCATAGGTCTTATAGCTTTTATTTCATCAGGTGTTCTTCCGAAGCATTTCTTTTGCCTCATATCCAGTTGTTAGAATATTACCTGTTTTTCTGTCAATTGCAACAACTGAAGGTTCTTTTAAAACAATACCTTTTCCTTTTAAAGTTACTAAAAGATTGGCTGTACCTAAGTCAATACCAATATCTTTAGATGATATACTAAAAAATTTTTTTAATTTAGACTTTCCCATTTTTAATTCTCCACAATCCTTTCTACCGAAAAAATACTTGTATAACACCTGTCACCAATAACAATATGGTCTAATAATTGAATTCCTAGAATATTAGCAGATGTGTACAATCGTTTTGTCATTTCAATATCTGCCTTACTTGGAGTTGAATCACCACTTGGATGATTATGTACCAAGATTATTCTAGGACTTCCTGTTTTTATAGCTTCTTGCAAAATTTCTTTTGGCTCTACAATTGCAGAATTCATACCACCTTTTGAAATATCTATTATTCTTATTATTATGTTTTTGGAATTTAATAGTAATACTTTTACATATTCGACTTTTTCAAATCTTAATTCCTCCATTAAAAGATTTGCTACATCTTGTGATGAATCTACTTTTATTTTCTTTTTATTTACTGGCTGTGACATTCTTCTTGCCAATTCACAAACCGCTTTAAGTTGAATTGCTTTAACTTTGCCAATTCCTTTAATTTGCTGAAATTCTTGAATTGAAATTTCTTGTAAATTTTGAAGTAAATTATCATTTTGATTACAATTTTTTATATTATTTCTTAGGTTTTTTTTGCATAAATTATTAGAATCACTGTTATTATTACCTTCTATTATTGTATTATTGTGCAAAGATAATATTTTGTTTGCAAGTTCTACAGATGTATTTTCTTTAGTTCCACTTTTAATTATTATTGCCAAAAGCTCGGCATTTGATAACATTTTTTCTCCATATATTTCTAATTTTTCATATGGTCTTTCACTTTCTGGAAGCTGTTTAATTTTAATAGTCATTTTTCTCCTTTCCCCCAGAAATATATTATATTAGTTATATTTAAACTTTTCTATAAATAAAAATTGCAATAGCCATTCCTATTATACTTGCAATATTTATTTTTAACATTAATGAAAAAGTTAATTTTACAATATGTAAATCTAATTGTAAAGGGTCTGATAATCCAAAACTTTCTCCATAAGATAACCACCATAAAAAGTCTACCTTTGAAGCAATTTCTCCTAGTAATCCCCCTATTACTAAACCTGATAATATGAATACTATTAATATCCATATATTTTTATCTCTTGTAGCCATAAGTTTTCCTCCTTTTCCATTTTGGAAATTGTTTTCTTACCATGGTATTATATATTGAAATATAGATTTTTTCAATATATTTCATGTGTTTTTTACAAAAAAATAAGTATTCCTTAATTTAATAAAGAATACTTATTTTCTAATTTAGATAAAATTATTTTAAAATATTTTTCTTAATAACAATTACACCTAATGAAATTATAGCTAAAACTCCTGCTACAATACTTGCATAAATTATATTTGAACTTCCTGTTCTAATTGATAACATTACTGGTGCATCATCAATATCATCTTCATCAGGAACTTTATTATTTGGTGTTGAATCTATATCTGGTGTTCCATAGTCATTATAATCTTCACTAATTTCTGCAATATTTGTTTTTAAACCTAAATTATCAGCTCCATTAATCCATGTTAATATTACTGTTACATCTGCTGTTTCTCCTGGTTGTAATAATGTATTTTCTAATGCTCTTGTTACGATTTTTCCATCTGTTTCTCTCCATTGTGGGTTATCAGATGCTACAAATTTTAATCCTTGTGGTATATAATCTGAAATTTCTTTAGCATAACCTGCAATATCACCTTCGTTTGTTATACGAATTTTATACTCAAATTTTACCTCAACATTATTTAAACTTGTATTTTTTAAATCTACTTTTACAACTGGTTCTGGATTTTCATATCCTGTATGACCTGTTTCAGTTACTGTTTTTTGTCCATTTTCATAAACAATTGCTTTTGTAACCCATTTTAATAATGATAAATCAAAATATCTTAATTTAATTTTTTCAATGTCTTGGTCATCATCTGTTTCTATCCATTCATTTGGTGTAGAATCTCTATCTTTTATTTTATCTCCATTTGAATCTTCATGTTCTGTAATTTGTGCATAATTTATTAGAATTCTATCTGATGTTTTTGCTTCTACAACTTTGAAAGAAACTTTTACATCTCTATAATCTAATTCTTTCATAGTTTTTGGATCAAATGCTTTTATTAGATTATTTTCACCATTTTCTTTAGATAAATAATCTGTAACAATTAAATCTGCTTCTTTTACATCATCAGTTACAATATATTTTTCATTATTATATGTAATAACATTTTCTTTGATGAATGCTTCAATAGGTTGAGTTACTTTTTTATAAATTTTCCATCCATATTTAGCATTTGTATTTGTCGCTTTACCGTCTTTGTCATATGTTCCTGGAACAAATTCTAAACCTTCTGGTATATCATCCATAATTTTTGTTGCATATCCTGAAACTTCACCTTCATTATAAACACGAATAGTATAAGTAACTATATCTGAAGAATTTACATCTAATGGATCTTTTGGATGATTATATGTTGCTGTTTTTGATTCTCCAGTTGCTAATTTTGATGTGTCAACTTTTGGAATTCTACTTGTTATTTCTTTATCATTTATTTGTGTAATAAACTTACGTAATGATAAATCAAATTCTTTTCTATTATTTGGTACAGTTATTATAATAGTATTTTTATTTTCATTAACTTGTAACTCTACATTTTTTCCATCAACTTTAGTATTTTGGCTATCTATTACAAAGTTTTTACCTTCCATTTTAGTATGAACTGTTAATTTAATTTGGTCATTATATTTGTTATATCCTTCTGGTGCTTCTACTTCATAAATATTATAATCATCAACTTGTTTGTCTGTTTTTATTTGTTTTCCACTTATTAAAGTAACTTCACCATTACTATCTGTTGGACCCTTTTTAACAGGTAATGCTTTTTCGCTAGTTTGACTTATTGTAAAATATGCACCTGCTAATGTTTTAGATTTATCTTCAGCATCAACTTTTTTAATTATTACATTATATTTTCCTGTTAAAACTTCTACTGTTTCAAAATCATCATCATCTTGTGTTCCTGGATAATAATTTTTATCAACTACTTCTTGTTTTGTTTCTTCACCAATATATCTACTTTCTTTAGCATTTTCATACCATGTATCAAGATTTAATTCATCTTTTATTGTGTTTTGAACTGAATCCCTATCAACATTTTTTATGGCTTTAGCTTCATTCCAAACTATTTCACCATTTTTATTTTTACTTTCATACCCATAATTTGTTATTTCTGCTCTGTTTGTAATATATACTTTTTCAGTATTTTCAACTTTGCATATCATTTTCATTTCTTGGTAATATTCATTAGTTACATTAACTTTTTTACCAATAAAATCTCTTAATGTCTTAATTACTGTATTCCCACTATAATTAATAACCACTATTTTACTTCCAGCTTTTGAATCTGTTGTATATTCTTTAGCTGTATCTTCTGATAATTTTACAAAAGATAATCCTTCTGGTAAATAATCTGTTACTTGTTTTGCATAACCTAAAATTTCACCTTCATTATATACTCTTATTGTATATTCAACTTCATCTCCAACATTTACAACTATGCTTTTCTTTGTATGATAATATGAAGCTGTTCCTGTTTTTTCTAACATTTTAATAGAATTTTCATTAATAACAGGTTCTCTGCTTGGTTCAACTTTATTACCATTTATTTTAGATATAAATTTACGTAATGATAAATCAAATTCTTTTTGAGTATTAACAACAAAAACTGTTATTTTTGTTTTATCTTGTGAAACCTCTACTCTTGTTTTGTCTTTAAATCCTTCTGATTTAACTTTGCTTTCATCTATTATAAATTTATTTCCTTCTAATTTAAATCCTACTGATAATTTTAATGTTCCATCAAATTCTCTAAAACCATCTGGTGCCTTTGTTTCAACTATTTCATAGTTATCAACTTGTTCTACTTTTTCAATATTTTTACTTTGAGCAATATTTAAAATACCATTTGTTGTATTTTTTGTTTCTCCATTTATTTTAAATTCTGCTTCTGAAGATGTTATTACTGTTGTTCCATCTTCTTTTACTTTTCTTAATTCAACAGTATAAGTTCCAGTTTTTCTTTCTGTATTAACAACAAAAACTGTTATTTTTGTTTTATCTTGTGAAACTTCTACTCTTGTTTTGTCTTTAAATCCTTCTGATTTAACTTTGCTTTCATCTATTATAAATTTACTTCCTTCTAATTTAAATCCTACTGATAATTTTAATGTTCCATCAAATTTTTCAAAACCATCTGGTGCCTTTGTTTCATTTATTTCATAGTTATCAACTTGTTCTACTTTTTCAATATTTTTACTTTGAGCAATATTTAAAATACCATTTGTTGTATTTTTTGTTTCTCCATTTATTTTAAATTCTGCTTCTGAAGATGTTATTACTGTTGTTCCATCTTCTTTTACTTTTCTTAATTCAACAGTATAAGTTCCAGCTTTTCTTTCTGTATTAACAACAAAAACTGTTATTTTTGTCTTGTCTTGTGAAACTTCTACTCTTGTTTTGTCTTTAAATCCTTCTGATTTAACTTTGCTTTCATCTATTACGAAATTATCACCATCTTTTTTGAAGCCTAATGATAAGTTTAATGTTCCTTCAAATTTTTCAAATCCTTCTGGTGCTTTTGTTTCAATTATTTCGTATGAATTTGTTTGTTGTTCATTTTCAATTTTTTGATTTTGAGCAATACTTAAAATACCTTTTGATGTATTTTTTATTTCTCCATTTATTTTAAATTCTGCTTCTGAAGATGTTATTACTGTTGTTCCATCTTCTTTTACTTTTTTTAGTTCAACAGTAAATGTACCTGTTGGTGTTTTAACTTTTATTTCTTTCTCATCAGTTGCACTTGTAACTCCAACTGTTTTTTCAACTGATAAAATATTTTGCTTTGTTCCACCATCTAATACATACCCTGTTGTTGAAACATTGTTTAATACATAATTTATTTTCAAATTAACTTTTTTAGCATCTTGATATGAATTTAAATTTATATAAAAACTACCGTCTGCATTTTTTGTTATAATTTCTGCTCCTGCATTAACAGTTGTATCATCTGATTTAGTTATTGTAATCTCTATAGGATATGATGCATTTCCTAAATCTCCAAAACTATATGATGTTAATTTTGTTCCATTTGATTCTAAATAATATGGTCCAACTTGATGATTATTTTCATCAAAATTTGCTCCAGATTTATTTAAGCTTACTGTGTTTGCTGAAGTTGAAGCATTGTTATCTGCCAATACACCTAATGCATAAAACAAATATTTTAATGTTATTTGTTCATCATTGCTTAAACTTGCTCCATCTAAATATTGTGATGGATTTTTTTCATATGCATCTAATGCTTTTGTATTAAGATTTTTTGTATATTTCCATAATGCAAATTGTTCTATTGTTTCTATTGCATTTACTGTTGCAGTTTTTCCTATTGTTTTATTTCTTAAGTTATAAATTTTTTGTACTGTTACTCCAGAATAGTCCACACCAGTTTTTGCTTTAACTTTTTGTTTAACAGAATCTGTTGTTGCTATATTTGCTAAATTCATTATAGCTACTTGTTTTGCAGTTTCATTATCTAATCCATTTTGTCCTGTTATTGTTGTAATATACATGTTGTTTATTATCCACATTGCTTTGTTATAATCTGAAAAATAATTACCTGCTTTTGATAATTCTATTGGTGAGCTAAATGTTGAATAACTTAAATCTTCTCCTGATTCAATACAATATAGCTTATCATAGCCTGTGGCTTTTCCTTCCTTTACAATTGAATAAACTTGTTGTCCACCAACTGTAATACCTGTTTTGTTTGCTTTTACAGTTACTTGTTGACTAACATTTCCTGCTTTGTTTTTTGGCATAAATATTATACCTGCTGCTATAGCTGCTATTAATATAGCTACCATAACTACTTTAAATTTTGCACTTTTTAATAATAAAGACATTTTAAATTTAAACATATTTTACATCCTCCCATTTTTATAAACTTTTGTGCTATTTTTAAATATATTATAAAAAGTTTAAAAACATACACAAAATAATTGGTATGCCTTGCTTTTTATTTTATCTTATGTGTACATGGGTATGTATTCCAAATTTTTACAATTACAAAATACTCTATTATTATAGCACAAATTATGCCAAAATGCAACTTTTATATGACTGTTTTTCTTATTTTTTTAACGTTTTTCTATTAATACATAAAAAAAACAGAAAATTTTTCATATTTTCTGCTTTTTTTATATATAAATTCATCTAATTATTACACACTTCAAATTTCAACAACTTTGTATTAGATGATACAAAATTACTCTCATTACTTATCGGTTTTGATAAGTCAGTTGACAAATATTTCTTACTATCATCTGCAAAAACCGTTACTATTGGTTTATTTAATTTTTCATTTAATATTATTGAACCAATTAAATTTGCTCCTGAGGAAATACCTACTCCCAATCCTAAATCTTTTGCCAATTTTCTAGACATATTTATTGCATCATTATCATTCACCTCTATTATATCATCTATTACACTTTTATCTACTAAATCAGGAACAAAATCATCCCCTATTCCTTCTATTTTATGTGGTCCATACATTTTTCCTTTTGATATTAAAGGCATTTGTTCTGGCTCTATTGCTACTATTTTTAATTGTTTAAATTCTTTTTGTAATCTTTTTCCTGTTCCTATTAGTGTTCCACCTGTTCCAACACCTGAAACAAATGCATATAATTCTTCTGTAGTTTGAGCTATAATTTCTGGTGCAGTTGTTTCATAATGTGCCAATAAATTATCTTTATTTGCAAATTGATTAGCTAAAAAGCCATTTTTTTCCTTTGCAATTTTCTTAGTTTCCTCTATACAACGTACAAAGCCACCATCTTCTTTTGAAAACAAATATACTTTAGCACCATAATTTTGCATTAACTGTACTCTTTCCTTGCTTGCCCAATCTGGCAAACATATATATACTTCATGATTATATATATTTCCTAATGCTGATAATGATATACCTGTGTTTCCACTTGTTGCTTCCACTATTGGCATATTTTCTTTTAATTCTCCTCTTTTTATTGCATTTTCTATTATATAGTATGCTACTCTATCTTTTATACTTCCAGTTAAATTGTAATATTCTAATTTTGCGTAAATATAATTTTTTTTACCTTTATATTCATAGAAAATTTTTATCATTGGTGTGTTCCCTATAACTTTCAAATTTTCAAACATATTAACCTCCTAATTGACAATATTTATATTATCTTTACTTTATTATATGTTTTAAATATATAAAAAGGGATAGTTTTTCCTTTTGCATGCAAACATAATGTTTTTTTACAATATGTTACTTTTTATAGAGTAAACTATCCTTTTTATTAAAATTTTAAAATTTCGTTATATATTTCAATTGCATAATTATCTGTCATTCCTGCAATATAGTCAATTATTGCCTTAATGTAATCTGTTTGTGTATCTTTATAAATTATATTGTTTAATAAGTTAAGTTCTTTTCTTTTACAATTTAATTCACTATATCTATATAAATATTCTTTAAATCCTGTTATTGTTTGTGGATAAAATTTTTCTAGTTTTTCAAAATTGCGTTCTAGATTATTTGATTCATAAACATTTTTTAGTGTATTGTAAATTCTGTTAATTACTACTTTAAAATATTCATTTGATGCATCAAGTCTTGGGTGTGAATATATATTTTGGTAGTTATATGCTTTTATATTATTTATTAATTTTAACTTTTCTTCTGAAAAACATAATCCATCTTTTATAGATGAATTTTTACATAAATCTGTTATTAATTCATTTATAATATTAGAATTATTTAAGGCAACATTTTTGGGAATTTTAAGTATCTCCCTTAGTTCTTGAATTTTTGTATTATCCAACAAACGTAGATGTAGTGCATCTTCTAAATCTCTTCCTATATAAGATATTTTGTCAGATATTTTTATTACACACGCCTCCCAAGTATACGGATTAAATTGATTTGGTTTTGTATATTGTGATAAATCTATTGCCTCATCTCTTGGCTTTAGAGCATTTTCATCAATTTCTCCACAGTGTGAAATTATTCCATCCCTTACAGCATATGTTAAATTTAGATTTTGTAAATTTCCTTTATCATCTTCTAATAATTCTATGTTATCCACAAAATGTACACCATTTTTTTCATGCCAAAAGCTTTCATTTATATCTCTTTTAGAAATTTCATTTAATATTCTTTCACCTGCATGACCAAAAGGGCTATGACCTAAATCATGTGCTATTGAAATTGCTTTAGTAAGTTCTGTGTTTAGCCCTAAATATGTAGCTATTGTATTACTTATTGACTCAACATGACCAACATGTTCAATTCTTGTGCAAACATGGTCACTTGATGGCGAGAAAAAGACTTGAGTTTTATGTTTTAATCTTTTATATGCATTACAATGTAATATTCTTGTGTAATCTCTAGCAAAGTCTGTTCTTATATCATCTTTTCTTTTATATATTAACTTTTGTCTTGATATCATTTGTTTCCATTTAGGATTCTGCTCTGTTGCAGATACTGATTTTAGCACATCTCTCATCTTTTTTCCTCCTTATTTCAATTTTTCCAATTTTGCAATAAAAAATCCCTCATACAACTCATTTGGGCAAACACATATTGTGCCTAGAATAGTTGTTGGTAACAAAGGTAGGTTTTCTATTCCAGAAAATTCAATTGGTACAATTTTTGCTTTTGTTCCTTTTAAAGCTTTTGTTATAATTTCTTCATTTTCACATTGCAAAATTGAACAAGTTGAATAAATCATTTCTTTCCCTGGCTTAAGAATTTTCAATGCCTTTTTTAGTAATATTAATTGTGCTTTTGTTGATTTTTCTATTAATTTTGGTGTGAAATATTTAAATACATTTTCATCTTGTAAATTCAAAGTTCCACTTCCACTACATGGTGCATCAAGTAAAATTCTATCAAATGAGAAGAAATCATCTATTGCTCGTGAATCTTTTTGCATTACATACACTGAACTTGCTCCTTGCTTTTCAATATTATATTTCAACCTTTCTGCTCTAATTGCATTCATCTCACATGCAGTTATATTTGCCTGATTTTCTGTAATTGCTGCTATTTGAGTAGTTTTTCCCCCTGGTGCTGCACACATATCTAATATGTCTTCTGATTTTTGTGGATTCATTATTATTGGTGGCAACATAGATGACAGGCTTTGAAGGTATATTTCCCCATTTTTGTATATTTCTAATTCATGAATTTGTTTTTCGTCTGCATTTTCTATTATTAATGCATTTGGAGTCCATGATACTTCTAAATATTTTATATTTGCTTTTTGTAATATGTTTTTTATGTTGTTTGAATTTGTTTTTAATGTATTTACACGCAATGTTACTTTTCTATTTGATTTATATCCTGATAATATTTTGTTGACTGTTTCTTCATTATATTGTTGGGCTAGAAGTTCATTTAGAAACTCTGGCATATGTGGTTTCCTCCTTGATTAGTTTTTCTATTTGCATTTTTTCAAATTATAACAATAATTTTAATTTTATTTATAACTTATGTTTATCTCTCCTCTTCCTTAGATGTTTTTGCATTGTCAAAATAATACATAAGCATCATTTTTTTGACTTCCTCTAATTGTTCTAATTGCAAATTTGATGCATTTCTATTACACATCTGTTGTTTTATATAATTATAATCTTTGAATCCATTATCTATTTGAGTATTAATATACTCAATATTAGATTTATACTGTAATTCTTTAAATGTATGTATTTTGTCTTTTGTGTAAATTTTATACGGTATATAATTTTCAGTCTTAGTACCCCTTCTATAGATTTCTAGTTGATCCTGATTAATATTTTCCATAACATTTTTTAGTCCTGCATATGAATCATTATGTCTTCCTATATCGGTCAATTTTGCTTCACCTTTCATTGTAGGGTTATTAATATCATTTTCATACCTTTTATGAATATCTATTGCACTTACTAAATTTCCAACTGCAAGTGCATGATATTTTATATTGTATCCATAATCATTTAACATATCAATATCAACACCTGTAAGACCTTTTGAAACAGAAGGTGCACATTCAATAAGAATGTCATATCCTTTTTTTATTGCATATGTATTTATATCATTAGCATGATCATATGAATCTATTCCTGTTAAAGCTCCAAAATTTTCAGCATCTTCTTTAAGAATTTTATCCACATCATTTCTAAATTTTTTGAATTTATCTGAATTTATTATAACAGAAGACGGATTTTCCCTTATTATAAGTTCTCTTAATTTGCTTTTTCCTGCTCCCGTTTGTGCTAATAAAATATTAGCTTTTGGATTATTTGAAACTTTTTTGTTATTAAATACATATCTTACTATTTTTAAAAAAGATATAAAATATTCTTTGTCTGATAATCTATATTTAATCATCTTGTTACCTAATTCATAGCTAATATTATTTGATATTTCCGGATTTACTCTTCTTGAAGTATATTTAAATAAATTTTCTGGTGGTTCTGGTAAATCATTTACAAAATAACTACTTAGTTCATCTAAAACCTCCTCTAATATTGTTTCATCCAAGTTTCTTCTTATACTATCATGTCCCATTCTCATTTCAATCCTCTCTTATTTTTGTTAATTATTTTTAATATAATTTCCTCATTATTCATATATATTTCATTTTGTATTTTTTCTAATAATTGCAACTTTTCCTTATATTTCTGTATTTTATTATTACTTTTGCAAACAGCATATTTATTAGTTACTTCCGCAATCATACTTGTTACAATATCTAAAGCTATTTCACTATTTTCTTCCATACATCTTCCTCCAAATTATATTATTTCAAATTTTTCCAAGTCATATGGTGCATAAACATTTCCTTTAAAATACTTTTTAGCATCTTGTATAAATAATTTTTTTCTATTTTCTAAATCCTTATCTGTCGAATGGGACAAAATTATATTTTTGATATTCAATCTTTCAGCCATCATTGATACATATTTTACTGTACTATGATGATGTCTTTCCATAGGATTATATTCTTCTGCTTCTTCTCCAGCCATATATGCATCTGAAAAAATCCATTCACAATTTTTCAAATACTTTTCTGTTTTTGGATTACAAACTTCATCACCCAAAAAGACAAATTCCTTTTTTGGTAAATACTCCATTATAAAACCAAATTGTTTAACCTTCACTGCATTTAAATCAATAAAAGTTATTTCATGATTTAGAATTTTCGCCCTATCACCATCTTTAACTGTTACTAATTTAATCATAGTTCCAACGTATTTCAATAATCCCTGTGGTATTAATGTATTAGACATTATTTTTACAGCATTAATTACAAGATCATTTCCATATATGTATAATGGTATTTCATATCCTCTATTATAATATCTTACATATTCACGTATTATCCATATAATACCAACTATATGATCTATATGTGTATGTGATATAAAAATATTTTTTACTTTCTTCATTTCTATCCCAGTTGCTTTTAAATTATTAATTATACCATTTCCACCTCCAGTATCCACTAAAAAATATTCATCATTTTCTTTTAAAGCAAAACATGTGTTATAACACTCTGTTACTGAACCATGTCCTGTCCCCAACATTATTATTTCCATAAAATTTCATTCCTTTCTTGCCTTGCTAAAAAGTCTACATAGTTATAAAAGTATAATTATTTTTATACTGCATCTTTTTTATATTTGTTACATTTTTAAAATTATTCCTCTATATTCTCTAATAATTCTTTCAATTTTCCAATTTCATCTTTTGATAATGTAATACCCTTTCCTATTTTTTCATGATTTTCTGACCATGTTCTTAAATCATATTTTGGTTCTCTATCATTCCAACTTACTAGATTTAATTCAGTTTTCCAACCTTTAGATGTTTCTGACAGTACTCCTATTTCTTTTACAATTTCAAATTTAATTTCACTCATTTTTTCCCTCCTCTAGTATTATTATTGAACTGATTTTATAATTTTTAATCCAATTGGTCAATAGTTTAGAGCCTTTTTGTTTAATAATTTGTTAATAATCAACGGGGGCGTATAATTTGGGTTGCTTAGGCAACCCAAATTATACGCCCCTGTTGGTTCCATTTCCATTACAAGTTAGTTATTAAATTTTACTCTTAAAACTTAAATCACCAAATTTTTCAGTAGTAATATACCCTGGAACTGAATTAATAACATCTGGAATTCTATTAACAATAGTTGCACATGTTAATTCTACTGTTGAAGGTTTTGCAACTACAATAGTAGTTGTAGGTTCTCCCTCTATTGTCCATTCATTTTTATCATAATCTTCTTTTGAATAAACTTTTCCTATACACTCACTCTCAATAACAACTCCTTCTTTAGTTTGTGTTGTTACAACCGCACTCATTCCTGTTGCATCACCTGATTTCACAGTCATATTTAGTGTACTTGAAAAAATATCCTCTTTATATGTTTGTGGCACACACTTTTGAGTTTGTGAAACTGGGGTAAGTCCTAATTTTGAACATAACCATCCATTTACATTCCACATATATGATGGTAAAAACTCACCTTTATTTATTAATTCTTGTCTTGCCTGCTCGCTTATATTATCTGCTGATGCTATTTTTTCTTCAAATGTTTTTAAATCTAAACCTGCACCATGTGCTTGTGCTAATGCTATTCCATATTCTTCAACATTATAACTTGAACTTCCTTTTATTTTCTTAATTGTTTGTGTTGAACCTGCTATTGAAGAAATTAATTGTCCCCAATATATATCTTGATAACCGCTTCCTGATATAGTACAATTATTTTCTTTTGCTAATTTATCTATTTTGTTTGTTAATTCTGGATTAGAATTAATAGGATAAAAAGCTTCTTCACATGTAGTAATAGCATTTATTCCCAATTTAGCACATAACATTAATGGTTCTTCTAAATCTGAAAATAAGCTCATTGTTGTTACAATACATATATCTGGTTTAGTTTGTTTTAACATTTCTTCTGCATTTTCTGCTGATACAACTGTTACATTTTTATTTTCTGTTCCTATTATTTCTCCTATATCTTTTCCTATTACATTTGGATTAACATCTACTGCACCTACTATTTCTCCTCCCTTTTCTAGTACATACCTCATTGTATATACTGACATTTTTCCAACTCCATATTGGACAACTTTAGTTTTTCTTTCCATATAAAAACCTTCCTTTCTTTTGTTTAATATAACCTTTTTTATAAAAAAAATTCATATTAGTTACTTTCCTATAGCAAAGTTATATTTTATATCATATATTATAATATTATTGTTAATGTCTTTACAACATTTTTCTTACTTAATATCCCTTATGAAAATGATCAATAGCCATTTGTATAAAAAGCCACACTGTAAATATAACAGCAAGTAACAAATAAATGTATTTTAAAACAGTATTACTAACAAAACTTGCTCCTAATATAAAAGCAGCATCTAAAAATCCAATTATAAGTTGATGTAACATTTTTTCCAATTTATCAACTTGTCTTTGTGAATTTGCCATTTCTATATCGAATTTAATTTCTCCGCGATTTACATCTTTCACAAAATTTAATAATTCATTTGGAAGTTCTGTAATACTATTAGCTCCTGTTACAATATTTTTTCCTGTATTTATTAACATTTCTTTGGAAAATACATTTCTTAATGTATCTTCTTTAATTTTATTTTTCAAAACCATCATTAAATTTATTTCAGGATAAATATCTTGTAATGTCCCTTCAATTACGCAAATTCCTCGCATTAACAATGTAATATTATTATCTAATTTTAAATTATTTTTTCTTAAAATATTAGTTACACTATTTGTAAAACTTATTATATCAATATTTTCAATATCCTCACTAGCATTTTTATTTAGAACCTGTTGAATTTCCGCTCTAAGTTGTGTATGATTAATAGTAGATTTTGTTGTTGACATACTAAGTAATATATGTTCCAACTCTGTAATATCATTTCTAACAATTGCTTTCATTGCATCATTTAACAATTTCCTGCTTCTTGAGCTTATTCTTCCCATCATTCCTAAATCCAAATATACTATTTTACCATTGTAAATATAAATATTATCTTGATGTGGATCTGCATGGAAAAAGCCATCATCTAGTGCTTGTTTTATGTAATTATTTGCAAGCTTTAATCCAATTTCTTCAAGATTATATCCATTATCCATTAAAGTTTGCTTATTATCTAAACTTACCCCTTCAATATTTTGCATTACCAATACTTTTTTAGTAACATAATTTTTATATACTTTTGGAACATCAACATATGAAATATCAATATTATTTTCTTTAAATTCTTCAAGATGTTTTGCTTCAATTTCAAAATTCATTTCTTCTTTTGCTACGTTATAAATTTCGTCAATCATTGTAGATACATCCATTACCTTAACTATTAAATTTAAGTGTAATAAATTTATAGCTTTTTTTAGTAGTTTAACATCCATAGTCATTGTTTCATAAATATTCCTTCTTTGAACTTTAATTGCAACATCTTCACCTGTTACTAATTTTGCTTTATGTACTTGTGCCATTGATGCAGAACCTATACTTTTAGGTGATATTTCTTTAAATATTTCATCAATATTTCCTAATTCCTCTTTCAATATTTCAATAACTTCTTCAAAACTCATAGGTTCAACATTTGATCTTAGTTTAGCAAGTGCTTCACAATATTGTTGTGGCAAAATATCATATCTACTAGACATTATTTGTCCTATTTTTATAAATGTTGGTCCCAATTTTGATATAGTTTTACACACATTTTCTGGAGTTCTATTACTTATTAAATTACTTTCTTTTAAGATTTTTACAATTTCTTTAAATCTTGTTTTTTCATCCATTGTATTTTTCCTTTTCTTTTTCATTTTTTATAAAAAGTTTATTCTTCTGTCTTCTCTTCTGTCTTCTCTTCACTCTTTTCTTCACTTTTCTCTTCACTTTTTAAAAGCTCTAAAATTTCATTTTTTTCTTCATTAGTTAAATTATTTATTACATCAACAATATTTTCTTTACTTATATTATCTTTATCAATTTTTGTATATTGAATATTAGTATTTTCTTTAATTTCATCTTTTATTTTTTCTTTTATATCTCTTTTTAATTCTTCATTTTTTATAGTGCCTTCTTTATAAATAGATTCACCCTTTTCTAAAAGTTCTTTTTTTAACTCTATAGCTTTTTCCCCTGTAAGTGAAATAGCTCCCAAACCCATTAATATTACTTCTTTTAAACTATCTTTCATGTAATTCACACCTTTCTTTTATATTATTTTTTATGTTTTTATTATAACACTAATCTAATAATTGTAAACTAAATTTTTGAAGAATTTTTTATGAAAGAAAAAGGGACATTTTAGTTTTCCTGTTCATAGATACAAAATTTAATTATCTATGAATTAGTAAAACTAAAATGTCCCTTTTTTCCTTTTTTTTCTATTTTCTATTTTCTATTCCTCACTTATATCAATATACTTCTTATCTTCCAATTTTTTAACTTCTTTCTTTGGAACTGTAATACATAAAGTACCATTTTTGAATGAAGCTTTTATGTCTTCTTCTGTAATATTATCACCTACATAATAGCTTCTTGAGCATTCTCCCAAATATCTTTCTTTATGAATATAATTTGATTTTTTATCTGATTCATCTGTTGTTTTTTCTGTTTTAGCACTTACTGTAATATAACCGTTGTTTAATTCTATTTTTATATCTTCTTTTTTATATCCTGGAACATCTATTTCTAATGTATATTCATTTTCATCTTCTTTAAGATCGGTTTTCATTATTTCTGGATAATGTCTTCCTTTCCTGTTATTATCAAATAACATATCATCAAATAAATTGTCTAGTACATCAAAACTATTTTTTCTTGGTATCATCATCATAATTAATTCCTCCTATCAAAATTATATGTGTTGACACCTTATCAAGGTAGCACATATTTAATATTATTTTAAAAAAGTACTTTTTTTATTCATAACTAGATTATAGTTCTACTTTTTAGCAATGTCAAGTGTTGAGTGCTAAATTCACATAAAATTCACAATAGTGATACATTGTTTTCACATTTTTTAATTCCTACTTTAATCTCAAACTATTTAAAACCACACTAATACTGCTAAAAGTCATAGCTGCACTAGCCATCATTGGATTGATTTGAATACTGAATAATCCTGTTGCAATTGGTATCATCAAACAATTGTAAAACAATGCCCAAAATAAGTTTTGTTTGACTATTCTCATTGTTCTTTTGCCAAGTTGAAACATGTCTGCAATTACAGATATATCATCATTTAATAAAATAATATCTGCAGAATCTTTACTAATATCTGTCCCATTTTTTACACTCAGTCCAATATATGCTTTTTTTAATGCTGGAGAATCATTTATTCCATCACCACACATTAAAACTTTTTTACCTTGATTATTAATTTTTTCAATATATTCCAACTTTTGCTCTGGGTTTACATTTGCTACTACATTTTCAACAGACAACTCTTTTGCAATTTTATTTGCAACTACATTATTATCACCTGTTAATATTATTACTTCTTTACCTATCTTTTTTAAATTTTGTATAAGTACTTTTGACTCTCTTTTTATTGAATCCTTTACTCCAACTATTCCTAATACTTTTGTATCATCAAACAAATATACTATACTTTCAAGGTTTTCCAAGTATCTTTCTTCTTCATCAATTAAATTATTGTAAGCATTTATTTTTTCTACAAATTTTCTATTTCCAGCATAATATTTTTTACCATCTATTATTCCTGATACTCCATATCCTGCTGTTTCTTTAAATTCTGTTATTTGCAGTTTTTTATGAATTTTAGTTTTTTCGTTATATTGATTGTTTTCTACTTTTTCATTTGATTTTTCTATATATTCTAATTGATTATCTTTATCTTCGTTTATCACATTACATTTATAATTTTGTATAGCTTTTGCAATTGGATGATTTGAATTTTTTTCTAAAACTTTCAAAATTTCTAAATCATTATCACTTATATTTCTGTCTTGAATAGTAAGATTGCCGTTTGTTAAAGTTCCTGTTTTATCAAAAATAATTGTATCAATATCATTTAATTTTTCTATTGTTTCTGATGATTTTGTTGCAATTCCAATTTTTGATAAGTTTCCAATAGAAATAACCATACATACTGGAACTGCTAGTCCAAGTGAACAAGGACATGCAACAACTAATACTGATATAAACGCATTTACTGAGTTTGAAAACTGATGTGTAATTATCATATTAGCCACAAAAGAAATTATAGATATTACAAATATAATTAATGTAAATTTACTAGCAATTTTATCTGCAATTCTTTCAACTTTTGCTTTTTTATTTGTAGCCTCAACAACCATTTTTACTATATTTGAAATACTTGACTCTTTTCCGACATGTTCAACTTTATAATAAATTATACCATCATAATTCATACTCCCAGCAATAACTTTTGAATTTACTACTTTTTTTATTGGATTACTTTCACCTGTTATAATTGATTCATCAACATTTGCTTCACCGTTCAAAACAATGCCATCTGCTGCAATTATTTCACCTGGCTTTAAAATTAACATATCTCCTATTTTTACTTCATCTATTGAAATATCTTTTTCTTCCTGATTTTCAGTAATAATAGTAGCCTTTTTAGGTGTGATATTAACCAAGTTTTTAATTGCATCAACTGCCTTTGATTTATTTTTTTTATCTATATATCTACCTATTTTTATAAATAAGATTATCATACAAGATGCCTCAAAATAAACATTATGGATTGCTTCATGGTTTCCATTAATTATTTGAATAGTTGAATATATACTATATAAAAAATTTGCTATAACCCCAGTAGTTACAAGTGTATCCATATTAGGCATTTTATGAATCAGATTTTTTATACCATTTTGTATTATATCCTTTCCATAAAACAAAAAAATTACTGTTATTGCCAATGAAATTATAATAAAATTCATCGGATTTTCGTGTTTTGAAACTATTGCTGGAACATGAAGTCTTATCATTTCGCCCATTGATATATACATTAAAAATATTACTAGTATTGAAAAAATAGATATTTCAATAATTGGTCTTCTTGAATTAGATTCTTTCTCATTCTCACCTTTTGAAATAAATCCAGCGTTTGCAATTAGTTTATCTAACTCTTTTTTCGTTAATCTTTTTTCATCATATTCAATTAGAACTGTTGCCATTACAAGGTTTACATTTGCTTCGATAATACCATTTTGCTTTTTTAAATACTTTTCTAGACCATTTGAACACGCAGTGCATGTCATTCCTTCGATATTTAAAATTATTTTTTTCATTTATAATTTTCATTCCTTTCAAATAAGGAAATGGGGACGTTTTTCTTTTCCTTTTTAAATAACATAATTAATTATTTTAAATTATTGTTAACTAAAAAGGAAAAGAAAAACGTCCCCATTTCCTCCCCATTTCTTTACTCTATCACCTTAAATCCTAAATCTTTAATTTTTTCTATTATCTCACTTTTATCAATATTTTTTACAAATTCCACAATTACTTTTTTCTCCACAAAAGATGCTTCCACATTTTTTACATTTTTCATTTGTAAAATAGCATTTTTTAATCTGTTTTCGCAACCTGTGCACACCATACCCTCAACTTTTAATTCTAATTTATTCATAGATTATCACTATCCTTTCTTATCTTCACATATATAAAATTATTAACTTCCAAATTTTTTCTGCTATGATTAATCAGTGTTTTCTATTAATCTTAGCAATTGCCTTAAATTTTTCTTTTTTTTCCTTCAAATAATCATCACTATTTGCATTATATTTTATCTCATTTTTTAACTTTTCATACTGATTATATCTCTCTTCAGATAACTTACCTTGCTTAATTGCTTCTAAAATCTTACAACCAGGTTCATTTGTATGTGTACAATTTGTAAACTTGCACAAACCTAAATACTCCTCTACATCCTTAAAAGTTCTATTTAGTCCATCTTCTGAATTCCACATTCCAAGTTCTCTCATTCCTGGAGTATCTATTATCATTGCACCATTAGGTAATATTATTAAATTTCTAGAAGTTGTTGTGTGCCTTCCTTTTGAATCCTCTTCTCTAATGCTAGATGTTTTCATTACTTCTTTACCATATAGAGTATTTAACAATGTTGATTTTCCTACCCCAGATGAACCTAAAAAAACTATAGTATTTCCTTTTTTAAAATACTTTTTTATACTATCTAATCCATCACCTGTTTTACAACTTACACTATAAATATCTACACCAATTGCCACACTTTCAACTTCATTAATATATTCTTGAGGATTATCTACTAAATCGTTTTTAGTTAAAATTATTACTGGCACTCCTCCTGACTCCCATGCTAAACTTAAATATCTTTCAATTCTATGTAAATTGAAATTGTTATTTAGCGACTGCATTATAAATACATAATCAAAATTAGCTGCCACTAGTTGCTCATGCTGATTATGAAGTTCATGTTTTCTATCACTTGAAGATGCCGCTCTTGAAAAAGAACTTTCTCTTTTTAAAGTTTCTATTATCATACTATCACCAGAATCATTCCATTCTATCAAAACAAAATCACCAGTTGTTGGATATATACTATTGGGGTTATCATAATAACATCCTCTTTTTATTTGTGCAAAACCTTCTCCATTATTGCACACAATTTGATATCTATTTTTATAAGTTGCAAGTATTCTTGCTGGTATCTGGTTTTCAGTTTTTATATAATTATTTTTAAAACCATAATCTTCTATATTCATTGAATTATCCTTTCATTTTATTGGTTATAATTTGATTTTATTATATATCATTTTGGATATGTTTACAATGAATTTTTATGTAGTTTTTTTGTGTTTTCTTAATTTAAAGTACCTTTTGTTCAATATTTTTAGCTCCTATATCTATTATTAAATCTATTGACATTTTTCGAAAATACACTTATAATTTGATGAAAAAAATAGAAACGTTTTAGTCTTACTTCTTTAAAACACTAGATACTTATTCTTTTATACTGAAATCATTTAATTTTAGCTAAGTTATGTCAACTAAGTAAAAAAACTAAAACGTCCACTTTCCCTTCTCAAATTTTTCCATAGGAGGTTCACATTATGCTAAACATATATAACATAAAAGACAAACAACAATATTTACGTGAAGTTGCAGAACTAACACAAAATGAATGGGGCTCTAAGACTTCTTCAAAAAAAGAATATAATAAAAAAGTAACCAACAAAATCACAAAAATAATAAATAATCTTGAAAACCCTAATTACTGTAAATTAATTTTATTAGAAGATACTACACTAATTGGTTTTATCTCTATATTTCCACACGATTGTGATGAAAAACCTGAACTAACACCTTGGTATGCTACAATGTTTGTAAAAGAGGAATTCAGAGGTAACGGATATTCTAAATTACTTAACTCAGCAATTATACATGAAGCAAAATCTCGCGGATTTCACAAATTATATTTAAAAACAGATTTAGTTGGATATTATGAAAAATTTGGTGCTATATTTATAGAAGAATTAATGAATGGAGAAAAACTTTATGAACTTCCATTATAATTGGAAATTGAAAACTAAAACTTGCCCATTTTCTTCCATTTTTTCTGAATATTCTTACAAAATATGATATTATTCGACCATATTTTTATTTATGAAGGAGATAATATATATGACAAAAAATACACACCTTGCATGTGCAATGCTTTAGATTATTTTTCCAGCAATGGTTTTGCCTTTTGGAATCGCAATGTTATCTCATATTAGTCTTGATTTTTTGAATACAAAAAAGTACAAATTCTTTGACCCTTACGAAAACCTAAAATTGCTTTTATTATTTGTTTATGTTTAATTTGTCATTTTTTAGAATTCATTTGTTATTATTTAAAAATTCTTTTAACTCTTTACTATTAGTAAATATTTTTTCAAAAATATGATATAACGAATCTGTTGCATCATATTCACCAATTGCATAACATTTTTTACCTAATCCATATGCTACACCCGCTTCTATATGACCTGATTTTCCTGCTGGTAATACTAGTAAAAAATTCTTTGAATTTTTTTCTGCTTCCATATCATCTTGAAATATTTGTGTTACAGTATCACTGTTTAAATCTAATTTTTCAAAGGCATCTTGTTTCTCATCTACATTATTATAATGTTTTTCACTATATGCCCCATATGAATTTTGCGGTTTTAGGAAACAGTAATATGATATGTTTAGTTCATCAAAAATATCACATATTTGTAGTATATTGTCTCTGTTTCTTGCCCTACCTGCAATGAAAAAATCGTATTGTTTTTTCATATTTTTCCTCCTTTTTATATTGATTTTATTTTAATTTATTTACATTTACTTTAATTTAATTTTTGCTTTACTTTACTTATAATCAATTTTATTTTTAACAATAACACTTTCTTATATTTTATAGTTGTTAGTCTGAGTACTTATCATTAAATTCCTCCACCTCATATTCCCATAAACTAAGATGTCCCTTAACTGGTATCGGATGATTAAACACCTCCACATTTTCAACTTGCCACCCATAGTTTTCTTGAAATGAGCTCTTGGTATATATCTCATTATTTTCTTTTAATAACATTTCTTTAAACTCAGGCGACATTTTTATGCAATCTACTAATTTAACTTTTCCTATTATCTTACCTAATGGCATATCTTCTGGAATATATTTTTTTAGCCTTTTCATTGCTTCTTTATCTATTCCTTTTCCTGCATGTATTAATAGGTCTCCTCTGTAACTAGTTTTCCAACTACGAAATTCAAATCTTTTATCTCCTTGGATTATTAATGTTGCCCAAGGCTGTTTTATTGTTAGAGTTTTCATGTAGCAATCCTCCCTTATTTGATTAATTTAATAATTGCAAAATTCTTCCTGATATCTCCTGTGATTTTTCAAATAATGTTTTACTCATCTTACATCTCCAAAAAGCAAATTCTAATAATTTTTTTTGACTGTTATCATTTAGGTATTCCTCATACCCAAATGGACTGCTTACTAATTGAATTAAATAAAAATATGGCATCCATTTTAAATCACATTTGGTTAAACTTATATATTTCATTACCACTTTAGTGTAATTCAATAAATTTTCTATATTTATATCTCCATTTTTACTATCCTTATCTATATATGTAAACGACCTTATAATTTCCCATGCAATTGGCATTTTTCTTGCTTTAGCAAAATCTAATAATGCCTCTACCTTTTCATTTTTGTAAATAAATTGCATTATACTATAATCACCATGACTGTTTTTTAAAGTTAAATCCTTCATTTCCGAAAAATCCATCTTCTCCAAAGCTGTTATAATTTCCATTCTTTGGTTTATATCTAATTTTATTTTCGAGATAATTTCAGATGATGGTAGATTCAATTGTTGCCCATGTTGAATTGACTCCTCTAATTTATCCACTCTTTTTAATAATTGTATAAATTTTTTCTTTCCTTCCCTCAACTTATTATTATTACACCATTTTTCAATTAAATCTTCTGGCAAGTCTTCATAGTTTTCTAGTGATTTCACCATTTTACCTAATATTTCTGCAGATTCTATTACTTGAGCTGTTGTTCCTGTATTACTTTCTTTTGTATATCCGTTAATAAATTCCATTAGAATTACTGTTCTGTTTTTGTATTTGAAATAATATTCTTGTTTTTCCGTTTTTATATAATTCGGAACTCTTATTCCATTACTTTTTAGATGATTTATTATTTTTATTTCTTTGATTACATTTTCTTGATTACATGCTGATTCGAATTCTTTTAATACATATTTTGTTCCTTGATTATCATATACATAAAAAATGTTTGCACTACCTCGTGGTTCTTGTTCAATTTTAGTTATAGAAATATTGTATTTTTCTTGAATTTTGTTGATTATTTCTTGGTGTGTGAATACTGTTTTTTCTAGCATGGCGGGTCCTCCTTTTGGTTTTATTTTATAGTATTTTTTTGAGGTTTGCAAGATGGAAAATATCTTTTTTTGCTATGTTTAAATTTATTGTTTAATTTTTGGCTATGGAGTAATCAAAAAAAGTTGTAACTATTTTTCAAAATAGTCATTTTCAATTTACAAACTTCATGTTATAATTTCTTTAATTAATACTAAAAGGGAGGTCTTAACTATGCCTAAATTATATGTTATAACAGGTCCTGCTGGTGTTGGTAAAAGTACCATTTCTAAAAAATTGGCAGAAATCAGTTCTAAATCAGCATTTGTAGAAGGTGATGACATTTATCATCAAGTTATCAGCAGTTATGTACCTGCTTGGAGAGAAGAAACTCATTGAATTCGATGATAGATTTATTTTGTAAAGGAGATTTTTTCATGGATATTAAATTAGATTATTCAATAACATGTGATGAATTTTTAGAAATGGTCGAGGCTGTGGGCTGGAAATCTTATTCTGCAGAACAAGTTAAAAAAGCTTTACACAATACTATGTATGTAGTAAAAGCAACTGTAGACGGAAAATTAGCTGGAATGGGAAGGGTTGTCGGAGACTATAGCATTGTTTGTATGCTTTCAGATGTCTGCGTTAAGCCTGAATTTCAAGGACTTGGTATTGGATTAACAATAATTTCTAAATTAAAAGAATTAATTGAGAATAATGTTCAGGTTGGTGATAAAATGCAAATTGAGCTAACTCCTACTGCTGGTAAAGAGGGTTTTTATGAAAAAGCTGGTTTTAAATATAAACCAGAAAAAATAACAGGAATGTATTTATGGATTAAAAAATAATAATAAAGGGTAGCATAGAAAATAAATACTACCCTTTACTTAAAAATTATTATTAAAACAATTTACACACTTTACTTGTGTTAAAATCACTTTTTCATTAAAACAATTGCAATAAAATTCAAATACTTACAAGCACCTGCTTCAATTGCTTTTCTATCATTTTTAGAATATTCATTGTCACAGCTTATCCAATCATCCCAACATTCTTCATTACTTTCCATTTCATTAATTGAAACAATTTCACTTTGTTTTGATTTTGAAATGATATTTTTCCAATATTCTATATCGTGAATATAATCCAATTGTTCAGGAGTCCATGATAACAATAATTCTTTGTGAATATTATTATGGCAATCTTTTTTCATTCCAGGAACAACTATGTAGATGTAACCACCTCTTTTTACAAATGGCAATAGTTTTTCATCTAAATATTTTTCGTCTCTTCCAAAATAATTATAAGAATCTGTACTAACAACTGCATCAAAAAAATCTGTTTCATATTTTAAATCTGTTGCATCTGCTTTTACTGGAATGATTTGCTCATCTGTTAATCCCATTTCAGCAAAAAATTTTCTATTTTCTTCCGCATCACTCCAAAGGTCTGTTGCATATACTTTGAATCCATATTCTTTTGCTAAAAAGATTGATGTTATACCTTGACCACTTCCTAAATCCATAACAATTGAGCCTGGTTTGATTTTGTTGTCTTTCATAAGTTCTTCTTCCAGTTTTAGTGGGTTAGGTCCCATAATTTTTTGATTTATTAATTCTGTATTGTATTTTAATGTTTTTTCGTATTTCATTTTTTTATCTCCTCCTAGTGATTTATTGTTATAAATCAATTACGAGATCCAATACACCTATATTAATTTTTTTCAAAAAATACCTCCTTGTATGTTTTTTGTTATTGTATCATAATGTGTTTGTAAAATCAATTTGTGCAGTGCCTTTTTTCATGTCTTTATCCTGCATTTTTGGGTTTAAATTATATTTTACTAAATATTACTATTTTTCCTTTCATTGAAATTTTAGAAACTGTATAACCATACTCATTCAATTCTTTTTTGTAAGTTAAAAAAGAGTGATCTATATCAAATCCTAAAATTTTTTTGATTTCTTCATAGGTTAATTTATAATTTTCCTTTTTATTATTTACTAAATAATCCCATAATGGCTCATATTTACTCATTTTTTGTACACCTCATTTAAAATTATTTTTTGTGCAGAGTGATGTGCAGAATGATTTTTGAATTCTATTCTTTTAAATCATCTCTTCTTATACAAAACAATTTCTGGATTTTCTCCATTTGCACCATATTCACTTATAAGTAAAAAATCCATATTTGCAACTAATCCAAAGCATCTAATTAATTCTCCATCATTATATTCGCATTCAACTTGATTACCTAAATAGATTTCATCATTATTTAGGAATTGCACTGTACTTCCGTTAGATAGCGGATATTTCAAATTTACAAAAGCTCCATTTAGTGGGATTAATTCTTTAATTTGGGGCACTCCTGATATTTTTAAATTATTAAATTCATCTATTAATTTATTTTTGAAAGCTTCGTAACTTTCTTTTCCTCCTGTTAATATATATTTTGCTATAAAACATTGTCTTCCAAAAGGGCATCCATTGGATTGTTTACATCCTTTGCAATTATTGTTTTTTCCATATCCGCAATTTTTACAATTTGCACCACATATTGAATCCATATAAGTTTCCTCCATTAATTATTTTTTTAGTTTTTTATTTATAATAATGTTTGCATTTTTCCAAAAACTTCTCCTAAGTGAACTGTTAATACTTCATTATTACAAAAGGGACATTTATAATGTCTTTTTGCTTTTTCAATAACTATATCCTTCAAATATTTTTCCTATAACTTACTATTAATCATTCACAATCCATTCGCCATTCTTTTTACTGTTCTTTCTTCCTATCAATCCTTTATTCTGCATTTCTGACATATAGCTTTTTACTGTTCTTACTGATTTATTAATCTTTGTTGCTATTTCTTCTTGTGTTGCCCTAGGATTTTCTTTTACTATATTTATAATTGCCTGTTCTTCTAATGTTTGATTACTTGATTTTATCTCATTTTGATTTTCTTCTTGAACATAATCAATATGTGCATATCTATTTTTTAATTCATATTTATTTCCTGTAAGTAGGTTATAAAAAAATTTTTCTAAAAATGATGTATCTTCAAATACATTCTTTTCAAAATTTTTATAGTTTGCTCTTACTAATGAATTTCTAAAATACCATGAATTATCTGCAAATACTTCATCGTTGATATTAAATCCGAATGTTCTTAAATACTTAATTATAAATACTGCTATTGTTCTTGTATTTCCTTCACAGAATGGATGTACTTGCCATATATTTGATGTGAATCTGCATAAATGCTTAATTGATTCATCCAAACTTAAATCTTTATATGAGAAGTTCTTTTCCTGCTCAAAATCATATTCAATAGTTTCTTTTATCGTTTCATATGGTGCATATATTACTGTATCTCCATTTAGTACCCATTCTCTTTTTGTAAAATTATAATTTCTGTATACTCCTGCTCCATCAAATATATCTTTAAATAATCTTTTATGAATATTTAGTAATTCTGTTGGAGCAAAATTAAATGCATTTTCACTTAGTAATTCTGCGATTCTAACTGCCACCTTATCTGCTTCTTCATTTTCTTTTTCAAAATTTTTTCTGTTTCCTTGAACTTCATAATATTCATCTATTCTTGTTTTAACTTCTTTTATATCTATATTTCCTTCAATGTGTTCTTTAGCCTGTTTAATTAAGTATTTTGAAGGTTTAAGTCCATCTACTTCTTGCAAACCAATTGCTGTTTCCCATATTTTTGTTTTCTCTACTTTGTTAGGTTCACCTTGCTTTATATATTCTGATAATTCTAAATTCCAGTCTTTTTCCTTATCCATAAATTGCCTCCTACATATATTATTATATCATTTCTTATATATTAAATCAATATTTATAGTGCAAATTTTGCACTATATTTTTTGTGTTTTTGCACTTTAATTTATAGCAATTGTGCTTTAAATTTTTACTGTTTTTTCAATTTCAAAAACTTTCGGTGATTTTTCGCCACTTTTTTAGGGAAATAAATAAATTAAGGGAATTTGAATTTCTTGATAATTCGGGTTGCGGGGGTAAGACTGGAACTATTGACCTTCGGGTTATGAGCGAGGTTTGACGCATTTTTGTAGTTTTGTGAAAATTAGAGTTTTTGTTGGTATTTCAGCATTTACAAGAGTTTTAGTTTACAGAACATTTGTGCATTTTTAGGGCATTTTTGGAGAAGATTTTACCCAATTTTTACCCAATGGGTATGGTACGTTTGTTCTTACAAAATTGGCTCTTGTAAAAGATATTTTTATTGAGAAAAATTTTAATTTTTGGGAGGATTTAGATTATGAATAATTTAAGAGAGGTTAATGATGATATTTTGAAAGATTGGTTAGAATTTAGAGAGGAAGCTTTGTATTGCACTTTAAGTGCTGAGGACAAAAAGCATTTTGTTTATTTTGATGAGATTTCTGAAAAAATTTTAAAGAATGTTCCAGAACAAAATAAAAAGTACGTTAAGAAACAACTTGATCTTCTTGATGAGAATTTTATGGATTATTTATATTACTGGAATGAGAAATACTATAGAAATGGATTTGTAGATGGAAGTCAGCTAGTTATGGGATGTTTTGATGAATAATATATTGCATTATTTATAAATCTATAGTATTATAATTTTAACTTAACTACCATGTTGTAGTAAAAGATTCTAAAAGCGTTATTGATAGCAACAAATCAATAACGCTTTTTGCTTTATGCTTATAATCTTAAAGTGCAATTTTTGAACTTTAAGATACAAAAATTGCACTTTGAAATTATATGTTTTTAAAATAAGTCTGAATGTGAACCTGTTCTATATGCTGTTAATACTAATTCACCTTTATCTATTTTATAAATTAAAAGCCAATCAGGTTGTATATGACATTCTCTGTATCCGTTTATATTCTCCTGCCAAATAATGGTCTTTATACTTTTCAGGCAATGTTTGTTCGTTAGCAAGCATATCAACAACTTCTTGTAATAGTTTTAGATTAAGACCTCTCTTTTTTATTAATTTATAATCTTTTTTAAATAAATTAGTATATTTTACTGTTAACAAATTTATCAATCCTCTTTCTCTAAATCTTTCCACATTTCATCTAAATTAGTATATCCTTTGCTTAATCCTATTCCCTTTTCTGCATCTTCAATAGCTTTTATAGTTTCTGCATTTAGTTTTGGTACTTTTATTTCAAATGGAATGCTTTCAGTTAAGATTATTTGTCTTAATAACATATTGATAACATTTGTAAAATTTGTTCCAAGATAATCAAGAGTCTCTTTAGCTTGTTCTTTTATTTTTTCATCTACATTAACATTAATTGTAGCCATAATATCACCTCCATGATATATTATATGTATATTATAGCATATTATGCGTATATTATCAATATATTATATGTATTTTTTTGTATTTTTTATTCAAATATGCTTTTAAACTCTAAAGGTATTATATCTTCATATAATAAAACATATTTATCATTTACTTGTTTATTATCATGATAATGTCCGAAATACCATTTCTTGAAATTTAATTTTTCTGATATTTCTTGTAAATAATCAGTTAAATAATCCTTTTTATATGTTCCTCCACCAAGTAGTGCTTGAATATTTGTTGGGCAACAATGAGAAATTACATAGTCAACTTTATAATTTACTTTTTCTAGATTATTTATACCATTTTTCATTTCTTCTTCAGTTGGTAATTCTAAATCCCACCATGAAAAATCTCTTATTCTAAAATATGCTCCTCTTTTTCGATATTCATATATTCTTTCTTCTTCGTCTAAGTTTAATATTCCATCTTGAATATCATGAGATTTAGCACCACCAAATGCAAAGAATTTTTTTCCATCAATATCAAATATTTCTCCACGCATCAGATGTAATACTGAATCTCTGATTTTATGTACTTTTCCACCATGCCATTCTTCTACTGGATATTCATTATATAATCTTGTATAGTTTTCGTGATTTCCATCAACAAATAAAGTAGTAAAATTTTTATTATTCAACCAATCTAATACTTCTTTTTCTCTGCTGCTTTCTTCTTCAAATGTCCATACACCACCAAAATCACCACATATTATCACATAGTCATTCTTTGTCATTTCGGCTTGTATTGGAAATTGGTCTTCAGTAAATCTTATAAAATCCGAATGGGTGTCACCTGTAATATAAATCATATATTTACCTCATTTCTTTGATAATTATTTTATCTTAATGTATTCTAAACTCATCAAGAAGTACTCCTGCTTTTTCATAATTTAATTCTATTAATATCTTTAAAACATTTTCATATGCTTCTATAAAATCATTATCGCCCTTTATTTCATCACTAAAATCAACAAAAGCTTTAGTAATAATTCTATCTATAATTATTTTTGTATCACCATCAAATTTATCTTTTAAATTATCTTTATTATAATCCAATATCTCTTTAACAGCTATCATAATTTCAGGCAACACTTCATCTATCTTTAGCAAATAAATTGTCCTCATTGAATCTTTTATATCATATTTTCCATATTTTCCAAGCTGTGTATTTAGAAATATTTTGTCCATATATTCATAATGTGTTTTTATTTCATTAGGCGTCCATCTATCATGTTTTCTTGGAGATAAATATAAACATTTACACAATTCTTGTCTTAAATAATCAAAAGTAATATTCTCAATTTTTAATTCAATATATTTTATTTTTTCTTCAATATTTGATCTTAAGACTCTATTATTATAAGCATCAACGTAATATGCACTAAAACAATTTAAAATATCTTCATAAAACTCAATAGAGTCCTTTTTTAAATTAGAAAAATCCATATCGTCAAATAACAAATCAATAATTTTTTTATAGTTACCTTCATCGTGCATCAATTCTCTTTCAAATAAACTTACAATATCATAAATTTCATACACATCTATAATATCATGTTTAAATGAATTTGAATCATCATTTTTTATATCTATAATTGTCTTTATTATTTCTTTTATAACTTTACAAAATAAATCATCTTCAAATTTTTTACCACAATTAGCTACATAGCATAAATTTTTTATATCATAGTCATTGATGCAAAACTCTCCTATGTCTAAGTCTTTCTCTAAATATAAATATTTTTCTATTATTCGTTTTTTACAACTCTTGTATAAATCTGATTTTTCTTGTTTTATATAGACATCTACTCCATCTAATCTAGGAACTCTATTGGGAGCAAATATATAAGTATTATCTCTATGTTTAATATAATATTTAGCATTATACATCTGATGTTTCATTTCATCTTCTGATAATTTTACAATTGTATTAAATAATATATTTGATAATTTACTATCATCTTGCAAATACTTTATCAGCTCTCTTCTAATATTGTTAATAATTCCATCATTTCCATTTGAATTAATAATGTCTAAAACTATAAGTTTTATCTTGTTTTTTATTTTTAAAGAAATGTCTGAATATAATTGCTCTATTAATTTAGGAATCAATACAGGTTCAAATATAAAGCTCTTATTTCTAAAAATTTGCCTTATTCCATCAATCCAATACATACAATAACTATTTCTTTTTTCAACAGGCACATTATCTTGAGTTAATACTTTTGATATTAACCCAATAATTACTGATTCAAGTCCAATTGATTCGGAATAATTATTATTTTTTAATTCTGTAAATTCATCAATAACACTTATCAATAACTGAGTGCACTCTTTTTCTTCTTTTAAATTGTCCATGCATTTTTTTAATTTTAATATCATGTCATCATTTATTAAATGCTTTTTTTCATGTTCTTCAACTACTTTTTTGGCTTCTCCTGTAATATTAGACTCAATACTAAAAACATTTTCATTCAATTGTTTTATCTCAGCATTTCTAAAGTCCATTTTTTGAATCTGAAGATACTTAGTTGCATTTTCTTTATCATTACTAACAATAGAATATAGATAATCTAATATTTTATAGCATTTTTCTTTTATTTTTAAATTTCCATTTATTTGTATATCTTGCACATATTGTTCTATACTAACACCACATTTTGAATCTTTTAAATATCTTTCTCTTAATTTTGGAATTCCCACTTTTAAAAGTATTTGTTTTTTTAACATTTCTAATTGTGGATTTGTTTTATACATTGTAAATCTATGAAAATCCCATTCCACAATATCAATACTAGAAATCAAATCAACTGCATAACCAGGAAACTCATTTTGATAATGCAACCCGATATTTTCTATTATTGTTAATAATATGATATTATTTGATTTTTTATAAATAATATCTTTTACATATTCTAAAAATTTGAATACATTCTTGCTCGATATATTTCGATCAATGTAATTAATCATTGCTTCTTTAATATTATAAACAATATCACTTAATAGTGTATGAACATGATGTTCTTCAGCACATCCTATCCACATATCAGGATTTCCATAATATTCTCTTTCTAAATAATTTTCATCAACAAAAATCAATTTTATCTTTTTTACTCTTTCTGGACAATTCTGAATATAATTCTCAATACATTCATTTACAAAATTTATTGCCCATTCAACCCCAAAATAAAAATTATTTCTAAACAAATTCCATAGAAAAATATTATCATTAATGCTAGAATATGAATAATCATAATCATCACTTAATCCGTATAAATCATTTTCTCTAGGATAAATTCCTTTATCTTCGTTATCTTCTTTCCATATTAAAACTGCCATATTGCACAATCTTTCTGTAAGATTGACTGTAAGCTGTGGCCATGAATTTTTTATTACAAATTCGATAATTATTTCTGCTATTCTTTTCTTATCTCTATCAGTACTATTATAATTATTAATTAAATTATCAAAAAATCGTTCTATCCATTCTTTACAATAATTTGATAGTTTAAAAGTAACAATTAAGCAATCACTTATTTCATCTAATATATTAAATGAGCTATTTTCCATAGATTTTTCAATATAATATTTCATAATTTCACATGCTTTTTTAGAAATATTCTCATCTTTTTTCTTTTGTGTTGTATAATCTAAACATAATTTAATAATTTTACTTTTATCTATATTATTTTTAAATATATTATTTTTTTCTATAATATTTATTATATTTGATCTTCCTACTCCTACTGGTACAAGTTGCACGTCATACCATTGATCATAGTTTATAATTTTGGCACCATATGCATATAAATTGGTAACATCAATAAATTCTATTAATAATTTATTTCTTATGATTTCAATCTCATTCTCTTCAAAAAAAGAAGTACTATAATCTGATTTTACAATTCCTATTTCCGTTTGTTTTTTCCATTCTTCAGATATTTTATTATAAAATATTAAATTATATATAAACTTGTTTCTATTATCTTTAGCTAATAATTTATTAGCCATCCATATTTGATATCTTCGATAAACGCATCTTCCTATTTTATCTATATCTTTATAAAAGTTCTCATATTTGCCTTTACACTCATTAAATAATTTATCAAAATAGTTTTCGAAACAAATATCTTCATATATATCATATTTTAACCTTATACCTTCTGAATTAGATATAATAATTCCTTCAGTAATCAAAGCATTTACAATATTTGCATCAAGCTCATTTTTATTTATCCCTAATGTGAAATTTTTTGCTCTATCAAATGCAATTTTATTTATTGTTTTCTCTATTTCATTAATTTTTATATCGTACTTTTTTTGTTTATCTTTTAAGCAAATAATATTATCCCATATATATTCTCTAAACTTATTTATATCAGTTATCTCATCTATATCTATTGCTTCTTTTATAATTATATTTATATAGAATGGCGTTTTTAATAAATCTGAATATTTTTCATTTTCAGACATCTTCTTTAAAATAGAATATTTATTTTTTAATAAGTCTAATTCCTTTTTATTAATTTCACTAACATCATAAGACACTATGCTATACTTTGATTCTAGTTTTATAAAAGCATTTTTATCGCTTGTCCTGCATGATGTTATAATATATGCATTTTCATATTTTTGAACCATATTGTATAGAGAATCTAACAAATCTAATTTTGTTTTAGGTGCATCAGCAATAAATTCTAAAGCGTCGATTAAAAAAACTATTTTTTTACCATTAAGACATTCTATAATCTTTCTAATATCTAAATTCCATATTTTATCTATATCATTCTCCTCTAAAAATCTCTCTGCACGTGCATACAAAACTATATCTTCATTTTCAATGCATTTTTTGCAAATTACAGTTTTTCCTACACCTTCTCTTCCTTGTATTGAAATAAACCTATAATTATCATTTTTTATTCTATCTACCAATTCTTTCCTATCAATTTCATACTCACTATTAATTTTCGTTTCTATATTATTAATTCCTACATTTTTACTAATATCAAGTGCTTCTTCAAGCTTTCTTATACATTCATTATAATTTTCTACATCATTCTTCATTAAATCATATAATTGTTCTTGAAAATTCAAATCCGTTTGCGCTCTATTTATAATATCTTCAGTTGTAATCAAGTTCTTTTCCTTTATAAATGAAATATTTCCAATTTGATTTTGCCCAGTATAATCTTTAACATTGTTTACACTATCATTATGTAATACAAAAAAATATGCACTATTAATTTTCTCAAATCTATTAGTTTTATCATCTCTAATATTCTCTAACGTTTTCTTTATTTTTTGATGTACATCTCTTGTAGTGCTTACTTGCACATAAATACTTTTATCTTCAGATATTAAATCAAAATATGGAAAATTACAAATATTATTTAAGTTGTGAAAATCCATATTATAATATAATTTGCAAACTTGTTCTGCAAATAGTTCAAACATTTTTGCATTATCTAATAATCCATTTTTGTTTGCCAATTCAATCTTTTGTTTATATACAGATAAATACTCTATGATATATTTCATTCTATCATCAGAATACAACATATCTCACTCACCTTCTTTATATTTTTTATACTCAATATATTTTTGCTTCATATATAGCCCAAGTCCAATTTCAATTTGGTTATTTTTTATTTCTAAATCTGTATTTCCAGCATAGTCATAATCATTACCAAATTCATTAATTTTTTTATAATCTATATTATTATAATAGTTCTTAAATCTTTCAAAATCCTCTATTGATTCAAATTCTATTACAATTTCATTAAATCTATTCATTGCATATTTCTCCTCAGAATCATCATATCCTTTAGGATAATTATACAAAAAATCTCTTAAAATACTATCTTTAGAATCTTTTATAAAATACTTGTATCTATATGGATTATTTCCAATATGTATAAATTCATCGAGTGGTACGACTGTTGTTAATCTTCCAGAATCTAAGCTTACAATTTGCTTAGAATAAATACATGTATCATTATATTTTAAATACAAAGTGGAAAAAGAAGTACTCTCATTCGTCATTAAATAACTGTAGAATTCGGTATTATAATTGTCTTCACTAATAATTTCAATTTTATAACTAGGGTTCTCCTTATAATAGTATCCCTCTATGTTTTCATCTCTTATTTCAGCCCAATTTTCAGTGTCTCGTAATGTTTCAAAAATATATTCTAATTTGTTCCTTTGACTTAATATAATTCTTTTTTCAAAATTATATCCGACTATACTTTCTGTTTGCTCTTTCCATGACTTTATTAATTTAACAGTATATTTATTTTCATCGCTATCAATTAATTTTGCACAACTTTGACATAACCAGATTCCATTATTTATACTTTTTCTTTCTTCTTCCGACATATTTTTATCATATCTAGGACCTCCAGGTGCAGCTGCACATATATGAGCAGCAACTCCTATATTATTAACTCCATTCTCACTATCTGGTCCAATAGTAATCTTTCTACAATTCGGATTAGAACATACATAAAGTACTCTTTTGGCTAATTTATTTTTTACTGTAGATGTAAAATTATCTCTTTTATCATTATTCATTAATACCAACTCCTGTATTTTAGATATAAGTATATAATTATCTTTTAGGAACTTAATTTTTATTATAAAAAGCAAAATAATCCTGTAACTATTAATTACTATCATACTTTGCTTTTCTTTTGTAAAATTTATTCTAAATACTCTTTTAATTCATCTACTATTTTATAAACTTTAGTCATTGGATTTCTTTGCGATGCTTGTCCGTCTTTATATAATTCTTCCATATATTCGCAATTTTTTATTGCAGTATGTAGCTTTCCATCACTATTAACTTTATCAAATATATTTACATCATTCTTAGCATATTCACCCAATCCATTTCTTTGAAATTCTTTACTAAGTTCTTGTAATACATCATCTTTTGAAATATATCTATTTACTTTCTTAAAATGTGCCAACAACCAAAGCTCAAAATTAGGATTAGACCAAGCTACATTATAATTGCAATTATCTATCGCTGAATTAAATTGTTCATCATTATAATCATCTTTGTCAAATACTACCCAGACTTGTCCATATACCTTATTAGCATGATTAACTGTCTTTTGAGTATATTTTACTAAAGATGTTGTATTCATTCCTGTACCTTTTATATCAATATTCGGAATTAATACATCTACCTTATTTCCATACTTTTCATTAATCTTTTTCTTTAATCCATTAAAGTAATTAGGTTCTGTCTTTTTTCCTTCACAGACAATTAAGTAATTGGCTGGTGCTTGCCTTTTACTTTTTAGTCTGTCTTTCCTTAAAATATTATTATTTTTCATAATCTATATCAAATTCTTCCAATACTGGAATAGCACCATATCTTCCAGTTAAATAGTCTTTATTGTATGTTGCATCATTTCTTACTTTTTTACCTGCATTTTTATCATCTTCAAGTATATAATCAGATAATGCATATATTTCTGAAATACCATCTTTATCTTTTTCTGCAAACCATATTTCGTCTCTTCTAAATGTTTCTTTATTTAGGTTTACTGTGTCATGTGTTGAATATATTAACTGTCCATTGCCTTTATTTGTATCACTATTATGGAATAAATTAATAATATATCTTGTTAGTAAAGGATGTAGTTTTGCATCTAATTCATCAACAAATAATACCATCCCATTTTTTAATGCATCCATAAAGAAATCAAATAAGTGAAACATTTTTCTAGTACCATTAGACTCTAAATAAAATGGTAATGCTTTTAATGCTCCGTTTTCTCCCCTATGAATAACTTCAATATCTATAATGCCATTGTTACTTTTAACAGCTTCTATTGAATCTGGCGTAGTTTTTATTCCTTCAATTCCAGAATCAAAAGTTTTTATAAATTTTAATAGTTCTTTTTTATAATTTTCATCACTTAAAATTTTTAATGAAACTCTATTATTAATAAATCTTTCGAAATTCGGATTACCTAAGTCCAAATATGTGCTGTTTACAAACCAATCATATACATTACTAAAATCTTCATTATTTCTATCTATTTTACTATATATATTTAAGAATAATGTTCTTTCGTCTATATTTACTAACTCTGAGATTTTGTTAGGTTTCATTGATACATTATTACTTTCTCTTTCAAAAATAGAATAAAATTTATTAACTCTTTTCTCAAATAACCATTCTGAAATTATTTTATCTTTTAAAACTTCAAAACCATATTTGTATATTTTATTGTTTTTAGCTAATATTTCTACTTCTAAAGCAATTGGATCGTTATTTATCATAAAGCTATATACATTTTCTTCATCAATTGGAGAATTCTTTTTAGAGTCGTCACTTACTAATATTCTCTTTTTCATATAATCAAAAGCCTGTAACACGTTAGTTTTTCCACTAGCATTAGCACCATAAATTGCAGATACTTTTAAATATTCATCATTATCAACTTTAGCTACATTATATTCGTGTTCTTTTAATGATGTTGCTTCCATATCTAAACAATTTTCGTCTTTAAATGATTTGAAATTTTTAAAACTAAATCTTATTAACATTTTAAAATCCTCCTTTACTTTATATATTATATGCTAAAATTTTTAAAATATCAATATTTTTGAGAGATTTTCTCAAAAATATTGACTTTTACTTTAATTTTTGCTATTATTTTATTGTCATCAACTTTCTAATAAAAATCAAAGGAGGAAGGATTTTATCCTAGAAAGGCGGTGATAATTATGGCTTGTAAGAAAACAAGTTCAAGTGTTGCTTCAAAAGCTTCAAAACTTTTGAAAGATGGTAGAACTTCAAAAACTACAAAATCTGTAGCTGGCTCTGCTTTATCTCAAAGGCAACCAAAACATACACATAAGAAAAAATAATAAAGGTAAAGCAGGCTCCATATAGAGTCTGCTTATTTTTCTAATACCAATCATAATATGAACCATATTTATCTAATTTATTATTTTTATTATCCATAGATTCTGTATGGTCTCTTTTTCCAAGAAGTTCATCTTCTTCGTCAATAGTAGGGTCAAACCAATTTGCTTTCTTATTAGCCCAATTAATCCATTCTTTTATTTCATCTGTTAAGTTTTCTTTTTTAGAAACAGCATCAATATAATTTCTTATCTCACATGCTATTTTATAATCCTCTGCACAATTTATCAACTCTTTAATTTTTTGTGCTTCTTTCTTTTTGGCATTTCTAATTTTTTCTTTTCTTTCTTCCTCTTCTCTTTGTCTTCTCGCAATTTCTTCTCTTTCTAGTCTTTCATTCTTCGTTTTTTCAGATTGTTCATATAATTTTATAATTATATCTCCTAGTTTATCTTCCAATCTTATTTTATCATTCTCTCTTATGTATTTTCTGTTACCACAAGTTATTTTTAATTTACCATTATAAACATAATCATACTTCCTTATATTAGGCTTATATCCAAATGTATGTCTCTTTTGGGATTCCTCATATTCTAATAGCTTTTTTGCCTCTTCTTTAGTTAATTCATGCATTACTTTATCTTGTAATTCTTCTATTTCAACTGTAATACGTTCTTCACGAACTTGTAGTGAAAAATCGTTGTTTACTTTTCCTCCTAGTTCTTCTATTGCAAAGTAAATCGCACTTAATATCTTCATACATCTATCTTTTTGTAGTTTTGATATATTAGAAAAATATCCCTTTTCTACATAATCATGAACATTATAATAAGGATTAAAATAGTTAGCTTTTCTTTCTTCTCTTCGTTCTTCTTTTTTCTTATTTTTATATTCAATAATTACTTTATGATTTCTCTTATATTTATCTACACTTAGGTCATAAATAACTTCAGCTACCTTCTTTTTTTCACCTTCTTCTAGAAAATTTAGAAAATTAAATTCTTGAATAAATTTGTCTTTATCACTAACTTTTTCATCAATCAATACTCCAGTATTTTTTAATGGAATTTCAATTTCTTTTTCTTCTGATTCTGTCAATTCAACAATTTCAGTTGAAAAATCCAATCCCATATTCTTCTTAGTCCAATATGCCGAAGATGGATATGGAATATTATTTTCTTTGCAAGCTTGTACCAATTTTGTATAATTTAGTCCATATTTTTTAGAAACACCTGTTAATGAAATATCCCAAATTTCATCATAAAGTTTTTTTCGTTCAAATTTTATAGATAAACTATCCATAAACATCTTCCTTTCCTTCAAATTTCTTTTCTTTATTTTCATACTTTCCTAGCGAAAACGCATACTCATATAGTTCTAGTTCTCTTGTTCTGCGTTTTCGCTTAATATAAAAAGTAATTCATTTTTCATTGATTCAAATTCTTTTATGATAGTTTCCAAATTCTTCTCAATATTTTGAACTCTAACTTCAGATATTTTTCCATATTTATATGCAATCAACCTTTCAGCAACTATATAATATGACCAACTCTCTGAAAATCCCCTATCATTTTCTTCATTATGAACTGCAAAACCTATCGGTAATAAATTATTTCTCATACCAATGGAAACTGCATTAGCTGATATTCCTAAATAATCTCCTGCAATCTGGCATGTTATTTTAGTTTTATTTCTTATATCATCATCTGTATATTTGCTCATTAAACTCCCTCCTATTTTATTATGCTATATTTTCTATTTCCATATTTGGAAAATCATCTATTTGTTTTTCATCTTGAACCATAAATTTATAATCACTATAATAATTTAATCCGTCATTAGCACTAGATAACTTGTACTCTAATATGGCATCTTGTTCATATATATTGAATACTAGATCTTGATAATATAAAGTAATTTTAAAATTATATATTTCTTCTGTTTTCAACCTTAAGACAAATGGTATTATTACCTCTTGTCCTTTTTCAATAACACTTTCTTTAGCAATTTCAAAAATATATTTACGTTTCAATATATTGCTTTCTATTTTCATATAATATTTTCTTATAGAATTTAATCCAATATTTTTCAAACTTAATGTAATTTGTTGTATAACTCCTTTATCTTCTTCAATATTGGTATCCAATTGAGTTAATTCAACTGATGCATTTCTTCCTTGTACACAATCGTATTTTAAAAGTGGCATATTTTGTATTCTGAAATTTTCTTTATCTCTCTTATCATTTTCTTCATTATTCTTTTTTATTTGATAAATTGTAACAAATACTGAAACCAAAGCTGCTATTCCCGCGCTAATAATACCTGTAGTATAAGTTGCAATGAAATTAAGCCAGTTTTGTGTATTAACATTTATATTCCATCCTAATTCCGTTGGTACATTAAATCTATCAAAATAATAAATAATTAATATTGCACTATCTACTATTGCTAATACAATATAAGAAATCTTTTCTACTAAACTATTAGACTTTTCTGTACTTTTATAAATGAAGTATAGTGTTAAGCTTATAATAGTTAATGTAATTATAAATAATATAATATTTCCCATAAAATTCTCCTTATTAAAAAAAATCAAAATAATTATGTAATATATCATTACTCACTTACTTTGCTTTTCTTTTGTCTATTTTTTATTTACTTTTAAAGACTGCTTGATCAATGGAATTACATTATCAATATCATCCTTCTTATCTATTATGATACAATAATCTCCATTTCCCCAATGACCAATTCCACTAATGTCTTTTGTAAGTTTTAGAGGATCATTTAGGGAATCTTTTTTCATATTAATGTATATTTTTAATTTATTCTTATGAAATTCTATATCTGCGATATTTCTAATTCCTTTGAATGCTATGTATAGTTTCTTTGCTTCCACATCTATATCGTCTAATTCTAATATTCTATTTTTTAATTCTTCATATACTCTTTTTATATTGTCCGAAACTTTAGATAAATGATCTTCCTCAGTATATACAATTATTTCTTTATTAACATCGTTTTGTATAGATTCCATTTGAATATCTTGCACTTTAACATTGCTTGTCTTTTTTATAAAATCAATTTCGATAATATCATCTTCATATCTCGTTACTTTAACTAAATCTACTGGTATATTTTTGAAGTCTGTAGCATTTAATTGATATGCTGTATAGATTGGTGAAACAAATATAATTCTTGATTGGCTCCAATCTATATCTTGAGTAGTTAACGATGACTTAGTTTTTATGTTGTATTGAAGAACAAAATCTGCTTTTCTCTCTAACATCAATTTTAAATATGTATAACCCTGGTCAACTAAAGAATTATTTTTAACATTTTTATATTCAATTATTCTAAATGATTTAGATTCTTCATCAAAAGCTAAAGAATCAATTCTAAAATCACCTACTACAAATTCTGTATCTATAAATTTATATTCTAATATTGTTTCAATGTTGTTTTCGAAAAAATTTTGTAATTCTTTTTCATTTTTAAAATCCTTTTGTTTTAATTCTTTATTTGCTTTTAAAATCATATAATTTCTCCTTCAAATTAAATTATTCCTTTTCTCCTTCACTAGACTTTTGTCCTGTTAATTGGCAATATCTCTTCGTTGCCTCTTCATCCTTAGCTAGATTTGCCATAGTTAACACATAATTAACATTCGTTTGTGAATCTATTGGTACTTTAGATTCAATCGCTTTTCTCACCAATAAAGTTAATGGTTCACCTATAGCTTGTTTATAGTTAAATCCTATAAGTTGCATAATTGTAAGTGTCTCAACAGACAATATTTTTTCATTTTTTCAATTTCAACTTGATCCGGAAGAAATTCTCCAAATATAGGCAATAAATTATCCGTAATATATTTTATATCATTTTCTGTAATTTTTTGTGAAACTAATTCTTGTTCATATGCTTGAGCAATTCGTTGAATTTCAGCCTTATCATTTAATAAATCAGATATTATTTCTTCCAGTTCAGCAATAATTTCTTTGTCATTTCTTTTTGCTTTACTAGCATTTATTTTCTTTGATATAAAACTTGCGCCATTTCTAGCAGTTGCTTCAGCTAAATTTGCTGCTAATTGTGCAACAATTTGATTATCATCCATTTTTAATTTTTCTCCTCTCTATTTATTTTACCATCTCTTTACATTTTAACTCAGCTTGTTTTATAACAGTTTGAACTGCCTTTTCGCTTTTGTTAGGTGGATAATTATATTTAATTAAAAGCTTCTTAATTTCAATTCTCATTTTAGCTCTTGCATCTTTTCTAATATCCCAATCAATCGTCATATTATTATTAACTGTCTCAACAAGTTCTTTTGCTATTTGAACTAAGATTTCATCCTTCATTAATTCTTTAACTTCTGGATCATCTCCTAATGCATCAAAGAATGCTTTTTCTTCTGACGATAAATTAAATTCATTTCCTGCTTTTAATTCTTCTTCAATTTCATTTTTTAAGTTTATTAATTCTTCAATTATTTTTTGTATGTCTTCTACACTTGTCCTCTCATTATATGTTGCTGCAATTTTTTGAAACTTTGTTGAGAACTTTTCCATCATAACAACATTTTGTCTTCCTATTTGATTAACATACTCTTTTAAAGCTCTATTCAGTACCTCAACTGCAATATTTTTCTTTTGCATTTTTGCTAACTTATTTAATATATCATTGCTTAATAATGCCAATTGATTACTATTGTGTACTTCTCCTATTTGTAGCATTTCATCATCTTGTATTGCTCTTTCTAACATTTGCGCTACATTTGCGTTTATTTCTTTAACGTCTATTCTTTCTCCGCTTAGTTTTGATATGAATGATCTTACAGCTATAAAGAATAATATTTCATCTTTTAATTCCTGTGATAATGCTCCTGTGCATAACGCATATAAGCTTTTAACATCATAACTATATTTCATAAATGCTTTTTTAATTTCTTCTGTTTTGAGCATCAAGTTCGCTCCTGCCATAATAATTTCATACTTATCGCTATCTGTTGTTGTAGCAAAATGTCCATAATAGAATCCTTTAAATAAATCTCTAATTAATTCAACTTTATCATTTAAAACTTTTACCAATTCACTATTATCTACAATTTTGCCTTGGTCTCTCTTCGTATATGTTTTCAATGCATCTAGCAACCATCTTTTTAGTCCTATGTAATCAACAATTAGTCCACCAGTTTTATCTTTATAAACTCTATTAACTCTTGCAATTGCCTGCATTAAGTTATGTGCTTTCATAGGTTTGTCTATATACATAGTTCCAAGTCCTGGTACATCAAATCCTGTTAACCACATATCTACAACTATTGCAATTTTAAAATCAGAATCCATATCTTTAAAATCTACTTCTAGCTGCTTTTTATCTTTTTTAGAGCCTATTGCTTTTTGCATCTCTTCGTCATCTTTATTATTAGATGTTATTATCATATTAACTTTATTTTTCCATTCTGGTCTTAGCTCTAAGAATTTATTATACATTGTAAATGCAGATTGTCTTGAATAAGCTACGACCATTACTTTATTAGCCACACTTGTTTCTATTTCCTTATAATGTTTTATAATATCTTTTACTATCAATTCTAGTCTATCTGGATCTTCTATTATTTGTTTCATTGTAGCCATTGCTTTTTTAGACTCTGCTATTTTATAGTCATCAATACCTTCTTCTGTTTCAAGCATATTATAGTAATCATCTATCTCATCTAATATCTTTTGATTTAATCCTACTCTTGCCATTCTGGATTCATACATAATTGGTACTGTTGCACCATCCATAATTGCTTGTGTCATATCGTATGTATCTATTATATCTCCAAACACATTAGTTGTTGATTTGTCTTTTGTTTCAACAGGTGTTCCTGTAAATCCAATGTATGTTGCATTTGGAAAAGCATCGTGTAAATATTTTGCTGTTCCGTATTTCTTGTATGCTTCCATTTTAGCTTTATCAAATTTTATGGTCGCATCCAATCCATAATGACTTCTATGTGCTTCATCTACTAAAACCAAAATATCATCTCTTCGGCTAAATACTCCTGTTTCTTCTTCAAACTTTTGTAATGTAGTGAAGAATATTCCACCAGATTTTCTTCCTTCTAATTTTTCATTTAGATCTTGTCTATTTTCTATCTGTACTGGTTCTTGTTTTAAATAACCTGAACATTTTGCAAATGTACTAAATAATTGATTATCTAAATCATTTCTATCTGTTACAACTACTATACTTGGATTATTTAATACTTTAATCATATTACCTGCATAAAATACCATTGAAAAGCTTTTTCCACTTCCCTGTGTATGCCAAAGTAATCCTGCTTTTCCTGTTTTATTGTCTATTGCATTTTCTGTACTTGTTATAGCTTTTTTAACTCCAAAATATTGGTGATATGCTGATAAGATTTTACTGTCTTCACTCCATAATATGAAATTACTTATAATATCTAATAATCTATCTTTTCTGAGCATCCCATTAAATAGAGTTTGATGTGTTGGCATATTTTCTTTTACTTCATCTGTATCTTCTACTTTTTTCCATTCTGAAAATCTACTCCATGGGCTCGTTATTGTTCCTGCTCTTGCTTGTACTCCATCGCTTACTATCATAAATTGATTATAATAGAATAATGTTGGTATATGTACTTCTTGATAACCTTTTAATTGGTGATATCCATCTATTAATTTTACATCTTCTCTTACTGTTGATTTTAATTCAACAACAACTAGCGGCATACCATTTATAAATATAATTATATCTGGTCTTTTTTCACTATGTTCAATGATTGTATATTGATTAATTGCTTTAAATGTATTGTTTTTGATATTTTCAAAATCTATTATTTTAACAGTTTTATATTTTGTTTCTCCATCTTCTTGAATTAGTACAGAAATCCCATCTAGTAAATATTTAGTAAATTGTTTATTATTTAATATAGTATTGTTGTTGTCTAAATTTCTAACTGTTCTTATAACTTCTTGTATCTGTTCAAAATCAATTTCTTTGTTCATTCTTTCTATTGCATCGAAAAGTTCTTCTTCTAACAATACTTTAGAGAAGTCTGTTCGTTTCATTTCATATCCATTTATACATTCATATCCTAAATCTTGTAATATTTCCATTGTTACACTTTCTAGTGTTTCTTCATCAAACATAATTAGCCCCCTAAATTATATCTAATTATTTAATAGTTGCTTTCTTTCATTTTTTATTTTGTTGACTTGAACTGTTCTTATGGCATGTATCATCATAACAAAACAATTGTCATACCACTTAATCAATTCCTTATCTGTAAAGCTTTTATATGGTTCTTCTTTTATAGGATGATTTATCCCCATTTTGTTCACAATTACACCGATTGCATTATCCAACTCTTTATCGAATGATTTTATATTAATATTTTTTTCTATATATAAATCTAATTCTTTTAAAATACTTTTTTTAGCCTCTATATCATTTTCTATTCTAAAATCATTATATTCTAAAAGTATATCTGCTATTTCTTTATTAACTATTTTAAGTATAGAATCAACATCCGAATCTCTTTTAGTTATAATTATTTTATCATCAATTTGTTTTAATTTATAATTCATCTTTTCTAGTATTCTCGGAATATTTTCTATTGCAGCCAGAGTATTCCCTAATAGTTCAATGCTCTTATCTTCTTTTACCAGCAAAAACATATTAGATAAAAATTCTAAGTAATATAAAAAACTTTTCTCATCTATGTATTGTCCTCCATATGTGCAAGTCTCTTCATAATCGATACCAATATGTTCTAAATATTCCCCCACTCCTAAAAAAGTGTCTCGATATTTCCATTTTAAAAACACCCTTTTGTCTATAGCCTCCATCACTGTATTATAATCTCTTTGATGATAACTATCTTCTGCAAATATTGCAGCATTTGGATCCACATGAAATACATACACTAATTTTTCAAACTCTTTATTTATATCTAATCTGTTCTCAAGTTCAAAAATGCTATTCATTTAATCCCTCCAGTTAATTATAATGTATTTAACTAAATTTCTATTTTTTCTATGTTTATTTCACCATTCATTAGTTTTGGTAACAATGAATCTCTTAAATTAATAAGCATATTGTTTTCATCCATAATTGCTAATCTTTTTTTTAGGCAATCCAATGCAAATTTATGATATTTTTTTATATCATCACTTGTTGGTATTCTCACTTGAAAAGCTTGTATATCTCCTGCATTAAATCCAGCTTGTGCGCTTCTTTGTCCTACACTATTAATATATTCATAGAATTGCTTTTCTTCTAAAATTGTTCTAAGTAACTCTTTATATTCGTCTTTTTTAGGTAACACCTTAGCTAATGCAACATTATATGCGCCTTTTATTCCATAGCATATTCTCCCTAATGATGCTCCGTATCTTGCTATTAATATATCATCTTTCTCACACAATTTATTCCTTTTAGATATTGGAATATAACAAATGTGTGAATCTGTATCAAAATCCCTAATTTGTACAAATCTAACATTATACTCTGTTCTTTCATATTGAAACTCATATGCTGGAGGTTGGCTTCCACCTTGATAGTCCATTAATTCTGCAAGAGAAATTTTTTCACTATCATCCTGAATCAATTCATAATAAAAATTTTTGCACAATTTATGTAAATTATCATTTATCTTATTATTTAATTCTATTTTCTTATCAATATTTAATAAAATATTGGATATCTTTTTTTGAGTCTTTAAATTCGCAGGATATTTTATTAGGATTTCTTCTCCTATTCTTTGCCTGCTTATTTCAGTTTGACCTGTTGATCCTTCCGCCAATCCTTCAATATATTTTTGCTGGTTTTTTAATGCATATCCAAAATAAATCGGATCAATTTTTGTTGTATCAGGTCTTACAATGGTTACATGGCTATCAGCTGTAAATAGCTTATTTTCAAAATTTTGAGCCACTCTTCCTGCAGTACCAACTCCTGTTGAATTTATTAAAACATCATATTTTTTTATTATTTTTTCATTTGTAACTTTCTTTTTGTTTATATCATGTAATCTAGAATTTTCTAATAATAATTTATAATCTCTTATACACTTTTGATTTATTACACACATTCCACTTAATTCTTCCGTATATTTAGGAGTTATTCCTCTTGATATATATTCAGCTAAATGTATTAATTTTGTAACTTTATATTTCATATCCAATAGCCTCCAAATTCTTTTTTATTTCTTCTTCCAACTTGTGAGACTCTTCAAATTGTGCTTTTAATTCAGTTGTTATTGCTTTCATTTTTTCATCAAAAGGTATTCCGTCATCTTCTTGTTCTTCTGCTCCTACATATCTACCTGGTGTTAATACATAATTATTTTCTTTTATATCTTCTATCGTGGATGCTTTGCAGTATCCTGCTATATCTCCATAATTCTTATTATTTTGATAATTATGATATGTTTTTGCAATTTTTGATATGTCTTCTTCATCTAGCTCTCTTAATTTTCTTGTAACCATTGTTCCAAAATTTCTGGCATCTATAAACAATGTTTTACCTTTTTGTTTTTTGTTTCTATTTAAAATCCATATGCTACAAGGTATTGTAACTGTATAGAATAAATTTGATGGCATTGATAATATGCAATCGACTAAATCCACTTCTATTAATCTTTTTCTAATTTCTTCTTCTTGTCCACCTGCAGATAAAGAACCATTAGCTAATATTATTGCTGCTTTACTATTCATTGATAATTTAGATACCATGTGTTCAACCCAAGCATAGTTTGCATTTCCTTTTGGTGGTATTCCATATTTCCATCTAGGATCATCTAATAATTTTTCTTGTCCCCAGTCAGAAATATTAAATGGTGGATTTGCTAATACAAAATCTGCTTTTAAATCTTTGTGTAAATCATTATGAAATGTATCGTCTGCAAACTTTCCTAATCCTTCATTATTTATTCCTCTAATAGCTAGATTCATCTTTGCTAATTTCCATGTTGTTGGATTTTTTTCTTGTCCATATATAGTTAAATTTCTTGCATTTCCATTATGTTTCTGAATGAATTTTATACTTTGTACAAACATTCCTCCTGATCCACATGCTGGATCATAAATTCTACCTTGATATGGTTCAAGAATCTCAACCATTGTTCTAACTAAACAAGCAGGTGTATAGAATTCTCCGCCTTTTTGCAATTCATTAGACGCAAATTGTCCCAAGAAATATTCATATATTCTTCCCAAGATATCTTTATCTTGTGCTTCTTTACTTCCAATTTTTATATTAGTAAATAAATCAATTATCTCTCCTAAATTAACATTTCTATAATTTGGACTATTAAATTCTTTAACTAGAACACCTTTTAATGATGGATTTTCCCTTTCAATTTCTTCCAATGCATCATCAATTATTTGTCCTATATGAGGATCCTTAGAATGTGCATTTAAATATTCCCATCTGGCTCTAGCTGGAACATAAAAAACATTATCTGCCTCATAACTATCTCTATCTTCTTCAAGTCCATAACCATCTTTTACTAAAATTTGATATTTCTCTTCAAATGCATCAGAAATATATTTCAAAAATATTAATCCTAATATTATAAATTTATAATCTGAAACTGGAACTGCTCCTCTCATTTTATCAGCTGATTCCCATAATTTTTTTTCTAATTTTATTAATTCTTCTTCCTTCATTTTTGCACCTCAAATATTTATAATAACTCTAGTATATGTTATATCACAAAACGACATTTTTCTCAACAGGTACTTCTAAATATTTACAATTAATTTCTATGAAAAAAATGATCATATGGATAACCGGCTTTAATATATAATTCTGTCAATTCCATTTTGTACTTTTCTAATAATTCTAAATACTTTTGTTTAAATACATTTTCACATAACCATTCCACACCTCTACTAGAAACTACCACTTTATTATTAACTAAAAATTTGTATTCGCTAAATCCACTTTTACACATTTTCTTAATTGCTTTTCTAACAGTTATATCTTTTTTATTAAAATACTTACATAGTTCATTTATATCCATATCTTCATTCCACCAATTTTCATTATGCTGTATTTTTAGCAATTCCTCATACTGCCTAATTCTATCTTCAAAGAAATCTATGTCAGCATCTGTTAATGATTTTTCTTTTTGAAAATACACATTTAGTAACCAATAATACCCTTCAATTAAAACAAAATATTTTCTACTTCTTACTTTTTCACTTCTCCATCTACAAGTTGGATGTTTTTTTAGCATAACTTCTATAGCTTTTCTTAAATCTTCATGTGTTATTTCTTTTCCATATTTAGTAGTAACACCTAGTAATTGAAATCTCTTTAAGATTTTATTATATGATAAGAAAATACTATCTAAAACTTGCTCTGAATCCATTTTCATTTTTCATCACTCCTACTTTTTTAATTCTATTAATGCTAGTCTACGTAGCATTGATAGTTAGCAAAATTTATTTTGCACGAATATAGGTAGTATTTTTTAGTACCTAATATTCGCCAGCGTGGTGTTTTGACACCCTTTTGGCTGTTTAGGGAAAAATCCCTAAAACCCTTTTTGTCTCTCCGAGGGAAATTTTTATTCATTTTTTTAGTAACTCTTGTTTGTATTTTAGAAAAAGTTTGAACAAAAAATTCAAACTTTTTCTATTTACAATTGTTATAATTTATATTATAATTTTATTAGATTTTTAGATTGAGTTAGCAAATAGTTTGGTCGCTTATGCTAACTTTTTCTTTTGTTTTTCTTTCTTCTGTAATTTCAATTCCATAACACATTTCATTCAGAACTTTAACAATTTCTTCTGCAATTTCTGTATCATTTTCAGTAGATAATTGTTCAATTAATTGCTCTTTATTATATCTAGTTGTAATAACAATTGGTAATTCATTATCATATCTATTACTAATGATTTTATATAACTTTTCCAAAGCCCATTTGCTTAAATTTTCATTGCCAAAATCATCAATAATTAACATATCTACATTGGAATATAGTTCAATAATTTGCGTTTCTGATAGTCCTTCTTTGTTAAATGATGCTTTAATTCTATCAATTATAGAACTACTTTTTTCCATTAATACAATTTTGTTTTGTTCAATCATTTTATTAGCAATACAAGCTGCTAAATATGTTTTTTCATAGCCTATATTTCCATAAATAATTAATCCATTCTTCATCTCAGATTTAATGCATATATCTGTAAATTTTATTAATTGATTTATAATATATGTATCTTTGTATATATCGCTAAAGTCTTCAAAATTATACTTTTGTAATCTCTTTTTCATATAGTTATCTTTATAAATATTGTTTATAATTTTTCTATATTTTTCTTGTCTTTGTTTTTCTTCTTGCTCTTTATCAACTTCTTTCCAAAATTGAATTGCTTTTTCACAATTACATCTTTCATATTCGATCATGTTTCTATCATAATTTACATACAAATAATCCAATCCAATTGGCTTTAATTTTTTATTACAAAATCCACATTTTGCACCTTCATTGGTGATAACTTTATAATTTAAATTCTTTAAATCCACTTCTATTCTCATCTCCTTCTTTTTCTATTTTATTTCTAATCT